>JAGXBK010000216.1 GCA_018971195.1 Betaproteobacteria bacterium | reverse complement strand
GCGCGCGTCGAGCTTCGCCTCGCGCTCGGCGATCAGCGCGTCGATAAGGAAAATGGGGTCAGGGAAAATGGGGTCAGAGCTGATTTTCGGCGCGGGGAAAATGGGGTCAGAGCTGAAAATGGGGTCAGAGCTGAATTTCGGCGGAACTTCGCCGAAATATAGCTCTGACCCCAATTTCCCAACTTCTGACCCCAATTTCCCAACTTCGCCGAAAATTAGCTCTGACCCCAATTTCCTTATCGACGCGCTCGTCGCCGAGCGCGAGGCGAAGCTCGATGCGCGATCGAAGAAGCTCCTCGACATGTGGCCGCGCACCCGGGCCGCCTATGCCGCAGACGAGTACGTCGTCAGGATCCGCGACCGCGAGATCCGCACCGCGCTGACGACGACGTCGTTATCCGGCACCAAGCTGCGCAGGGTCGCGCTGCCCGGCTACGAGGACGACGGGGAGGTCCTGCGCTGGCAGCTCACCGAGAATGTCCCCGGCAGCTTCCCGTTCACCGCCGGCGTGTTCGCTTTCAAGCGCGATAACGAGGACCCGACGCGGATGTTCGCCGGCGAAGGCGATCCATTCCGCACCAACCGGCGCTTCCACCTGCTCGCCGACGGCATGCCGGCGAAGCGCCTGTCGACCGCCTTCGACTCGGTGACGCTCTACGGCAACGATCCCGACCGGCGCCCCGACATCTACGGCAAGATCGGCAACTCGGGGGTGTCGGTCGCAACGCTGGACGACATGAAGGTGCTGTATTCGGGATTCGACCTCTGCGCGCCGAACACCTCGGTGTCGATGACCATCAACGGTCCGGCGCCGACGATGCTCGCCATGTACATGAACACGGCGATCGACCAGCAGCTCGACAAGTTCGCGCGGGACAACGGCCGCGAGCCCACCGAGGACGAGGCCGCGAAGATCCGCGCCTGGACGCTGGCCACCGTGCGCGGCACCGTCCAGGCCGACATCCTGAAGGAGGACCAGGGCCAGAACACCTGCATCTTCTCGACCGAGTTCAGCCTCAAGGTGATGGGCGACATCCAGCAGTATTTCGTCCATCACAACATCAGGAATTTCTATTCGGTGTCGATCTCGGGCTACCACATCGCCGAGGCCGGCGCCAACCCGATCTCGCAGCTCGCGTTCACGCTCGCCAACGGCTTCACCTTCGTCGAGGCCTATCTCGCGCGCGGCATGCGCGTCGACGATTTCGCGCCCAACCTGTCGTTCTTCTTCAGCTACGGCATGGATCCCGAGTACGCGGTGATCGGGCGCGTCGCACGCAGGATCTGGGCGGTCGCGATGCGCGAGCGCTACGGTGCGAACGAGCGCAGCCAGAAGCTCAAATTCCATTCCCAGACCAGCGGGCGAAGCCTGCACGCCCAGGAAATCGCGTTCAACGACATCCGCACCACGCTGCAGGCGCTCATCTCGACCTACGACAACACGAACTCGCTGCACACCAACGCCTACGACGAGGCGATCACGACCCCGACCGAGGACAGCGTGCGCCGCGCGCTGGCGATCCAGCTGATCATCAACCGCGAATGGGGGCTCGGCAAGAACGAGAATCCCAACCAGGGGTCGTTCATCCTCGAGGAGCTGACCGACCTGGTCGAGGAGGCGGTGCTGAAAGAGTTCGAGGCGATCTCGGAGCGCGGCGGCGTGCTGGGCGCGATGGAGACCGGCTACCAGCGCGGCAAGATCCAGGAGGAGTCTCTGCACTACGAGCACATGAAGCACGACGGCAGCTATCCGATCGTGGGTGTCAACACCTTCCGCAACCCTCACGCCGACGTCGTCCCGCGGAAGATCGAGCTTGCGCGTTCGACCGATGAGGAGAAGGAGGCCCAGCTCGCGAGGCTCGCCGATTTCCGCGCGCGCAATGCCGGGGAATCGGCGGCCGCCCTCGCCCGGCTAAAGCAGGTGGTGATGAGCGACGGCAACGTGTTCGAGGAGTTGATGAGCACCGTGCGCGCCTGTTCACTGGGCGAGATCACCGACACCCTGTTCGAGGTCGGCGGGCAGTACCGGCGCAGCATGTAGGTCGTGGCGCTCGCCTCGGCCGGATGGCCGATGGCGGTCATCGGTCCCCGCGGCGATCCTCGGGTATCGTCTGCGGGAGCGCGCACTGGCGTCAGGCGCTTCGCCGCGCCGTGTACCGGACGCGGTGGGCGTGGACTATACTTTTCCTGTCGTCACCGAATCCACGATGTCAACCGTCGCCATCGATACCCACCGGCTCCTGAGGGCGCTCAAGTCCACCGGCAAGAGCGCGAACTTTACCGCGGAGGAAATCGCCAATGCGGTCGACGTCGCGCAGGAAGGCGGCGAATGGGTCACGCGCAGCCATTTCGATTCGACGATGGCCGGCGTCGACGCCAGAATGGCCGGCGTCGACGCCAGAATGGCCGGCTTCGAAGCCAGAATGGACCGACTCGAAGCGCGCATGGATGTGTTCGACGCCAAGATTGACGCCATGCGCGCCGACATCAAGGCGGAAGTGAAGTCGAGCCAGATGCAGAATCTGCTCTGGCTGTCCGGAATCATGCTCGTCAGCAACGGTGCGGTGATCGCGGTGCTCGCCCGCGCGGCGAGGCTGTTCTGAACGCGTAGAAACAACGCCGGAGGCCCGCGACCCCCGCAGCGGCGCCACCCATGTCCGATCCGATCCTCTGGGCGTTCCCCACCGAGCTGCAACCCGATGCCGCCGAGGTGGATTTCGACCTCGCCGCGACGCTCGACGCGGTCGTGGGCCTGCGCGCGGAGATTCCAGACGACGCCTTCACCGCGTCGTCGCTCGGAACCGGGCGCAGCGGAAACGGCGTCGTCATCGGGGTGGACGGCCTGGTGCTGACGATCGGCTACCTGATCACGGAGGCCGAGTCGATCTGGCTGACCACGAACGCGGGCAGGGTCGTTCCGGGGCACGCACTGGCCTACGACCCGGTCACCGGGCTCGGCCTGGTGCTTCCCCTCGGCAGCCTGGGCGTCGGGCCGATCGCGCGCAGCCGCCTGGACGAGGCCCGGCTCGACGGCGGCGTCTACGTCGTTGGACGCGGCGGCTGCGAACACGCGCTACGCGCGCAGATCTTCGCGCGCCGCGAGTTCGCAGGCTACTGGGAATACCTGCTCGACGAGGCGTTGTTCACGACGCCGGCGCATCCGGAATGGAGCGGAGCCGCGCTGCTCGATGGAAGCGGCCGGCTGGTCGGCATCGGGTCGCTTTTCGTCCAGGAGCCCGACGGCGACGAGGTCGTCAAGGGAAACATGTTCGTGCCCAGCGAACTGATCGACCCCATCCTCGACGACATGCTGCGGCTCGGTCGCGCCGACCGCCCGCCCCGCGCATGGCTCGGCGTCTACTCGGCCGAGACCCGTGACGGCATCGCGATCCGGGGCCTGGCGCAGGGCGGACCCGCCGAGCGCGCAGGCGTGCAGCCGGGCGACATCGTGCGCGATGTCGCAGGCGCGCCGGTGGACGGCCTTGCGGGCTTCTACCGCAGCGTCTGGAGCCGGGGTCCGGCAGGCACCCCGATCCCGCTGACCCTTTCGCGCGACGGACGCGTGACCAGCGTCATCGTCAGCTCGGTCGATCGCAGCGCCCTGCTTAGGAAGCCCTCGCTGCAGTAGTCGGGCTCAGAAACAGGGACGCGAAAAACAGGGACGGACCACGTTT
>JAGXBK010000055.1 GCA_018971195.1 Betaproteobacteria bacterium | reverse complement strand
GTCATGTCATTGCTCCCGCCCCAAACAAAAAACCCGTCCGGCTTCCGCCCGACGGGTTTCGTGTGCCCCGCCCGATATCCTCGGGCTGGAGCGAACCTCGCTTTAGCGGAATTTTTTAAGCGCCCGCAAGCTGAAGCTCAAATCGGCGCGACCACACTATACCACGTCCGCGGAACCGGAGCGGCCGCAGCTGATCAGGCCCGGACGCGCCGCCCGGATGCGTCCCCGCCCATGGCCCGGCGCAGCGCGGCGCTAACTCAGGAGCGAGCTCGGTTCCTGCAAGCGGTCGCCGTCGGCCTCGCCGCGCGTCTCGTCGCGGTCCGTGGCGAGCTGCTCGAGGTATTCAGGCGTGATGTCGCCGGTGATGTACTTGCCGTCGAAGCACGATGCCTCGAAGCTGGACAGCGCCGGATTGCACTCGCGCACCGCATCCTTCAGCGCATCCAGGCGCTGGTAGACCAGGAGGTCGGCGCCGATCTCCGTGGCAATCTCCGCCTCGGTGCGGCCCGTCGCGACCAGCTCGTGCTGGTTGGGCATGTCGATGCCGTAGACGTTCGGATAGCGCACCGGCGGGCTCGCCGAAGCGAAATAGACCTTTCGCGCACCGGCGTCGCGCGCCATCTGCACGATCTCGCGCGAGGTCGTGCCGCGCACGATCGAGTCGTCGACGAGCAGCACGACCTTGTCCTTGAACTCCATGCCGATGGGGTTCAGCTTCTGGCGCACGCTCTTCTTGCGCATCGCCTGGCCGGGCATGATGAACGTGCGCCCGATGTAGCGGTTCTTGACGAAACCCTCGCGGTACATCAGGCCCAGCCGGTTCGCGAGCTCGAGTGCCGAGGGCCGGCTGGAATCCGGAATCGGGATCACGACGTCGATGTCCGCGGCCGCGGGCATCCCGCGGATCTGGTCCGCGAGTGCGCCGCCCATCCGCAGCCGCGCCTCGTACACCGACGTCCCGTCGATGACCGAGTCGGGACGCGCGAGGTAGACGTACTCGAACAGGCAGGGATTGAGCGTCGGGTTCTCCGCGCACTGACGCGAATGGAAGCTGCCGGTCTGGTCGACGAAGATCGCCTCGCCCGGCGCAACGTCGCGCAGCACCGAGAATCCCAGCGGCTCGAGCGCGACCGATTCGGACGCGACGAGGTACTCGCGTCCGCCCATCGCCTCGTTGACGCCGATGATCAACGGCCGGATGCCGTAGGGATCGCGAAAAGCGACCATGCCGTAGCCGGCGATCATCGCGACGACCGCGTAGGCGCCGCGGCAGCGCCGATGCACGCCGGCGACCGCGCGGAAGATCGCGTCGGGATCGAGACGATGATGCTGTGCCGCGCGCTCGAGCTCGAGTGCCAGCACGTTGAGCAGGACCTCGCTGTCGGAATTCGTGTTGACGTGGCGGAAATCGAGCTCCCACAGCTCGCGTTTCAGCGCCTCGCTGTTGGTCAGGTTCCCGTTGTGGCCCAGCGTCACGCCGAAAGGCGAGTTGACGTAGAACGGCTGGGATTCGAGATCCGAGTAGGCCGATCCCGCCGTCGGATAGCGGCAATGCGCGATGCCGGCGTTCCCGACCAGGTCGCGCATGTTGCGCGTGCGGAACACGTCGCGCACGTATCCGGGCCCCTTGTAGGTATGGAACATGGCCCCGTCGCCGGTCACGATGCCGGCCGCGTCCTGCCCCCGGTGCTGCAGCAGCAGCAGGCCGTCGTAGAGAAGCTGGTTGACCGGCGTGTGGGCGACGACGCCGACGATGCCGCACATGGGCGAGGCTCCTATGCCTGCTGCGGACCGGGCGTCGGCTGCGGCCGCAGGCCCCCGCGAGAATAGTCGAGCCGCTCCGCGAGTGCCTGCGGCAGGTACGGCTTCAATGCCTCGACGACCGCCACGATCGGCGGCACGAAGGTCGAATTCTGCCACCATGCGCTGCGCGGCAGGCCGGTCAGGCCCGCGACGACGGCGAATGCGAGAACGACGACGAGTCCTCGCGCGAATCCGAACACGCCGCCCAGGAACCGGTCGACGAAGCCGAGTCCGACCGCGCGAATGACCCTCGACAACGCCCAGGCGACCAGCGCGCCGATAATCAGGGCTGCGATCAGGATCAGCGCGAACGCGATCAGGTAGCGAACGGCGGGATGGCCCGCGACGTCGGGCAGCATTGCGCCGACGACGGGGGCGAAAGCGATCGCGGCGACGAATCCGACGATCCACGCAATCAGCGCGATCACCTCGCGCACGACCCCCCGCAGGAAGGCGAACAGCGTAGAAAACGCGACAATTGCCATCACGGCCCAGTCGAAGGACGTCATTGCGGGATCGGGGTCGGGTCGTGGCGCATCGTCGGGTCGCCCGGAACGGGCTGCGGCGGGCGACGTGCCGCCCGACCAGACACGGATTGCTCCCCAATCCGACGCAAGCGGGGCGGTCATCGCGCCGGTCGTCACTCCGGACGCGTCCTAGCGCGGCGGCGCCACGATGCCACTATGGCCTTCGCGCTTGAGCCTGTCGCGCGCGGCGATCGCGGCCTGGCGGGACGGATAGGGGCCGACGCGGACGCGCCACAGGGTTCCCTTGCTGGTCTTCAGAGGCTCCGTATATGCGGAGTATCCGGCGCTCTTCAAGCGATGCGCGAGCGCGTTCGCGCCCTTGTCGTCCGAGAAGGCCGCGAGCTGCACTGCATATCCCTCGTGCGTGCCGCTGTCCGCATGCTCCGCGCGGGTCCGAACCGGCGCCGGCTCGCGCGCGGGCCCGGCTGCAGGATGTGCGGCGACCTTTTCCCCTTCGGCGGCAGGCGCCGCGGGGGCGTGAGCCGCCACGGACGCGACGGGTGCGGACGCCGGGTGCATGACCCCGCCCGACGCCGGGCTGCCGCTCGCGCCCGCGTCGGGAATGCGGGTGTCGTATTTCGGCGGCTTGCCGTCGGCGACCGGTGCAGGCGCCGGCATGGCGCCAGAGGCAGTACTGGCAGCGACCGCAGCATCGGCTCCCGGGGCCGGCGCCGCGGCCGGGGCCAGGCTGCTGCTGCCGGGCGCCGGCGCTTGCGCCGCGCCGGACGAACTGCCGGACAGCCGATTGATGAACTTGCCGTCGTCGACCGGCGGGATCTTGACCGATACGTCGTCGCCGAGCGGCTTGGGGCGGGTTTCGAGCAGCATCGGCACGATGACCGCGACGGCGAGGGCAAGCACGACGGCGCCGACCAGGCGGCGCCGCGCGCGCCGCCGCAGTTCGTCGACGTTGATATCTGCAGGTTCTGCCATCCAATCCGTCCTGACGGGGCCGTCAACCGCGGGCGCGCAAAGCGTCGATTGCCGCGGCGACGGTGAGAAACGATCCGAAGGCTGCGATTCTATCAGTCTCCCGCGCCTCGTCCCGTGCCGCGCGGCATGCCTGCGCGACGCTGTCGTGGCGCTTTACCGCCGTCTCGGCGACCCCCGCCTCGCGCATCCGTCGCGCGAGCTCATCGGCGGACGCGCCACGCGGTCCCGGCAGCGTGGCGACATGCCAGACGTCGATTCGCGGGCGCATGGCGGCGATCACCCCGTCGATGTCCTTGTCGGCGAGCATGCCGAACACGGCGTAATTGCGCGCAAACCAGCCCATGGCGTCGAGCGCGTCGGCGAGCGCCCGCGCCGCGTGCGGGTTGTGGGCGACGTCGACGACGACCACCGGACGCCCGGGCAGCACCTGGAACCGCCCCGCGAGCTCGACATGCACGAGCCCGTCGCGAATCGCGCCCGCAGCGACCGGCAGGCGCTCACGCAGCGCGTCGATCGCGGCGAGCACCGTCGCGGCGTTACCGAGCTGGTAGCCGCCGCGCAACGCGGGAATCGGCAATCCATGACGAGCGCCTCCTGGCCCCTCGTAGCGCCACTGGAGCGCTTGCGCCTCGTAGCGGTATTCGTGACCGATGCGCCACAGCGGCGCCCCGATCTCGCGCGCGTGCTCGATCAGCGATGGCGGCGGATCGGGCTCGCCGCAGACCGCGACCCTGCCCGCGCGCATGATGCCTGCCTTCTCGCGTGCGATGGCCTCGCGCGTCGGCCCGAGGTACTCGACATGATCGATGTCGACGGTGGTGATGACGGCGACGTCGGCGTCGATCAGGTTGACCGCATCGAGCCGCCCGCCCAGGCCGACCTCGAGCACCAGCACGTCGGGCTTCGCCTGCTGGAACAGCAGCAACGCGGCCAGCGTCGCGAATTCGAAGTAGGTGAGCGGCACCTGCGCCTGCACGTTGCCGACGTCGAGCGCGGGGTCGGGAGCCGTAGATTTCGCCTGCGCCACCACCGGAACGTCAGTCGCGCCGGGGGGCGTCGCACCGGCCCCAGTGCGGGCGGCCTCGACTGCGTCGAACGCGCGTACCAGCGCCGCGTCTTCCACGGGCTCGCCCCCGATGCGCACGCGCTCGTTGAACCGCAGCAGGTGCGGCGACATGTACATGCCGGTGCGATAGCCGGCGTGGCGATAGATCGACTCGAGCATCGCGCAGGTCGAGCCCTTGCCGTTCGTGCCGGCGACCGTGATGACCGGACCGGCGATGCGGATCGTGAGCCGCGAGGCGACGACGCCGACGCGGTCGAGGCCCATGGCGATGGGCATCGGGTGCAGGGTCTCGAGGTAGGCGAGCCACTGCACCAGGGTCGAAGGACGGGTCACGTGATCCGGCAGGGGAGCAAGCTGCAAATGGGGGCCTGCGACGCGCGCGGCGCCGGATGCGGGCCGTGAAACAGCGCCTAGCCGACGAGCGCCGGCTGCCGCGTCAGCATCGCGAGCAGACGCGCGAGCTCGTCCTTCAGCTGTCTGCGATCGACGATCATGTCGAGTGCGCCTTTCTCGATCAGGAATTCGGCGCGCTGGAAGCCCTCCGGCAGCTTTTCGCGCACCGTCTGCTCGATGACCCGCGGGCCGGCGAAACCGATCAGGGCGCCGGGCTCGGCGAGCACGAGGTCGGCGACGAAGGCGAACGATGCCGAGACGCCCCCCATCGTGGGATCGGTCAGGATCGACACGAACGGCAGCCGCGCGCGCGTCAACTCCTGCAGCACTGCGGTCGTCTTCGCCATCTGGAACAGCGAGCTGACGCCTTCCTGCATCCGCGCGCCGCCGGAAGCCGACACGCAGACGAATGGAACCCGATTCTCGAACGCGACGCGCACGCCGCGGACGAAGCGCTCGCCGACGACCGAGCCCATCGAGCCCCCCATGAAGTCGAACTCGAACGCCGCGACGACCGCCGGCACGGTCCTGACGCTGCCCTGCATCACCACCAGCGCGTCGGTCTCGCCGGTCTCCTCGAGCGCGGCTTCGAGGCGCTCGGGATACTTCTTCTGGTCCTTGAACTTGAGGCTGTCGACCGGCACGACTTCGGAACCGATCTCGAAGCGCCCTTCGGCGTCGAGCAGCTGGTCGATCCGCTCGCGCGCGGAGACGCGGTTGTGGAATCCGCACTTGGGGCATACCGACAGGTGCTTCTCGAGATCGGTCCGGTACAGCGTTGCCTCGCAGGACGCGCACTTGACCCACAGTCCCTCGGGAACCGGTGTCTTGCGTATGCCGGGCGTACTCTTGATCCGCGGCGGAAGCAGCTTCTGCAGCCAGCTCATGTCGGAAACCTCCCGGGTCCGGCGGTCGGGGCGCGCGCGACCGGATCGGCGCGCTTCGAGGACATCGTGTCGAGCGCGCGACGGATGGTCGCGAGCCACGCGCCGGCGCGCACCGCCGCATCGGCGGGCGCCCCGGTTTCGATCTCGACGATGATGCGGCTGCCGATGACGACCGCGTCGGCGTGGCGGGCGATCGCCTGCGCGCTCGCCGCGTCGCGGATGCCGAAGCCCACGCCGACCGGCAGCGCGACATGCTTGCGGATCTCGTGCAGCTTCGCGGCAACGGCGTCGGTGTCGAGGTGGCCGGCGCCGGTGACGCCCTTCAGCGAGACGTAGTAGACGTAGCCCGAGCCGAGCTCGGCGATGCGCGCCATGCGTTCGGCTGGCGTCGTCGGCGCGATCAGGAAGATCGGCGCGATGTCGCGCGCGCTCAGCAGCACGGCGAAGTCCGCGGCCTCCTCGGGCGGGTAGTCGACAATGATGACGCCGTCGACGCCTGCCTCCCGGGCGCGGTCGGCGAAGGCCGTCGTGCCCATCGCCTCGACCGGATTCGCGTAGCCCATCAGCACGATCGGCATCGCCGGGTTGCGGACGCGGAAGCGCGCGACGAGGCCGAGCACGTCGCGCAGCCCGACGTGCTGGGCGAGCGCGCGCTCGGACGCGCGCTGGATCACCGGGCCGTCGGCCATCGGATCGGAGAACGGAACGCCGAGCTCGATGATGTCGGCGCCGGAGCGCGTCAGCGCGTCGAGGATCTCGTCGGTCGCCGCGAGCGACGGGTCGCCTGCGGTGACGTAGGGAATCAGAACCGTGCGGCCGGCCGCGCGCTGGCGGGCGAACGTCGCATCGATTCGATTCACGGCGCCGCCTTCCCCGCGGCGTCGCGCTCGGCCACCGTCGCCATGTCCTTGTCGCCGCGACCCGAAAGGTTGACGAGGAGGATGCCCTCGCGCGGCAGCGTCGGGGCGAGCCTGGTCGCGTACGCAAGCGCGTGCGAAGATTCGAGCGCCGGAATGATGCCTTCGATCCGGCAGCAGGCGTGGAACGCGGCGAGCGCTTCGTCGTCGGTGATCGCGACGTACTGCGCGCGTCCGCTGTCCTTCAGCCATGCGTGCTCGGGCCCCACACCCGGGTAGTCGAGGCCCGCCGAGACCGAATGGGTCTCGATGATCTGGCCGTCGGCGTCCTGCAACAGGTAAGTACGGTTGCCGTGAAGCACGCCGGGGCGTCCGGCGCACAGCGACGCCGCATGGTGCCCGGTCGCGATGCCTTCGCCCGCGGCCTCGACGCCGACCAGCTTCACGTCGGCGTACGCAATGTACGGATGGAAGATGCCCATCGCGTTGCTGCCGCCGCCGACGCAGGCGATCACGTAGTCGGGCTGCCGGCCGGCGGACTTGGGCATCTGCGTCAGGCACTCGCGCCCGATGACGCTCTGGAAATCGCGCACCATCATCGGGTAAGGATGGGGCCCGGCGACGGTGCCGATGATGTAGAACGTCGTGTCGACATTGGTCACCCAGTCGCGCATTGCCTCGTTCAGCGCGTCCTTGAGGGTCTTCGACCCCGACTCGACCGGGACGACCCTGGCGCCGAGGAGGTTCATCCGGAACACGTTCTGCGCCTGGCGCCGGATGTCCTCGGACCCCATGTAGACGACGCATTCCATGCCGAAGCGCGCGGCCACCGTCGCCGTCGCGACGCCATGCTGGCCGGCGCCGGTCTCGGCAATCACCCGGCGCTTGCCGAGGCGGCGCGCGAGCAGCGCCTGACCCATGCAGTTGTTGATCTTGTGCGCGCCGGTGTGATTGAGGTCCTCGCGCTTGAGCCAGATCTGGGCGCCGCCGAGCTCGCGCGACCAGCGCTCGGCGTGATAGACGGGTGACGGGCGTCCGACGTAGTGCTCGAGCTCGTAGGCGAATTCGGCGACGAACTCCGGATCCTCGCGAAAGTGCGCGTACTGCGCCGTCAGCTCGTCGAGCGCCCCGATCAGCGTCTCGGCGACGAAGACTCCGCCGTAGGGTCCGAAATGCCCGCGCTCGTCGGGCAGCTCACGCCCCCGTGCCGGCTCTGCCATCTGCACTGCGCACTCCTTGCACGAATGCCGCAATCCGCGCCGCATCCTTCAGCCCGCGGCGCGGCTTGCCGTCGGGGTCGCGCTCCTCGACTCCCGAGGAGACATCGACGGCCCAGGGGCCGATTTCGCGTATGGCGCGCCCGACGTTGCCTGCGTCGAGCCCGCCGGAAAGAATCATTCGAGGCCCGATCCGCGTCTGGACATCGCCCGACAACCGATGCCAGTCGAAGACCCGTCCGGTGCCTCCCGGAAGATCTCCTTCGAGATGCGTGTCGAACAACAGCCCCGCGGCATCGCCGTAAGGGCGCGTGCATTCTAGCAAATCGACCCCGTCCCTGACCGGTATGGCCTTCAGGTAGCGGCGGCCGAAGCTGCGGCAGAATTCGCCCGGCTCGCCGCCGTGGAACTGCAGCAGGTCGAGCGGCACCGCAGCGAGCGCCGCGCGCACCGTTTCGGGCGTCGGATCGACGAACAGTCCGACCACGGTCACGAAAGCCGGCACCGCGACGGCGATCGCCCGCGCCTGGTCGTGCGAAACGACGCGCGGCGTCCCCGGCCAGAACACGACCCCGATTGCGTCGGCACCGGCCCGTGCGGCGGCGACGGCGTCATCGACGCGCGTGATGCCGCAGATCTTGATGCGCGTGCGCTCGGACGTCATCCGGCGCATGTTGCCACATCGCGCCGTGTCGCCGGCAGCCCAAAGCCGGCGTCGTAGTCGGCGCCGGTGAAATGCAGCCCCGCTGCTGCGAAAGTCGGCGCGCCGCGGCGGCGGTCGCATGCGGCCAGAAGCTCCCCGACCCACGCCGGCGCGCGCCTGCCGGCGCCGACTTCGACCAGGGCGCCGACGATGTTGCGCACCATATGCTGCAGGAACGCGTCGGCGCTGACATCGAAGCGCAGCAGCGCCTCGCCCGGCGCGATGCCCACGCGCGTCACGTCCAGCCTGGTCAGCGTCTTGACCGGGGAGCGTGCCTGGCACTCGGCTGCGCGAAATGACGAGAAATCGTGCCTGCCGAGCAGTCGTTGCGCAGCCTCGCGCATCGCGCCGGCATCGAGCGGCGCGTGGTGCCAGCCGGCACGACCGTGCATGAGCCCGGGCCGCTGCGGCCGGTTCAGCAGCAAGTAGGTGTAGTGACGCGCAGTGGCGGCGTAGCGCGCATGGAAGCGCTCGTCCACCTCGCGGCACCACAGCACGGCAATCGCAGGGGGAAGATGCGAATTGACGCCCCGCACCCAAGCGGCCTGCGGGCGCTGAGCGTCGCAATCGAAGTGGACGATCTGCGAGGTCGCGTGGACGCCCGCGTCGGTACGACCCGCCGCTGCGATGCGGATCGGCCCGCCGCCGATCGCCGCGAGCGCGTGCTCGAGTGCATCCTGGATCGCGCAGGCCGAGGGCTGCGACTGGAAGCCGCAGAACGGTGCGCCGTCGTATTCGAGTGCGAGCGCGTAGCGCATGGCGCCACGCGGCGCGTGATGCAGCGCCCGCGGTTCAGGCGAGCTTGGCGAGCAGGGACTTCGCTTCGGACTTCTGCTGCTCGTCGCCTTCGTGCAGGACCTCCTGCAGGATCTCGCGCGCGCCCTCCTGGTCCCCCATCTCCTGGTACGCCTTGGCGAGATCGAGCTTGGTCGCCGCGTCGTGCCACTGTCCATCGAGCACCGACGGCGTCGGATCCTCGAACGGCGGCCGGTCCGGGTCGAACGACAGGTCGAGCTTGTCGAGATCGAGCGGAGTCGCGGGTGCTGCGAACGGCGCATGGGTGGCGGACAGCAGCGGCTCGGACCTCGCGTCGGCGGCCGGGCCGAGCGGCGCCGGGCGGTCGACGTCGTCGAGGTGGAAATCGAGATCGAAACTGGGCGGCGCGGCGCTCGTGTCGACGCGTTCCGCGAGGTCCCCCGCCGGGGCATCGAACGCAGACTTGACGCTGCCCGGCGTTCCGGCAGAAGGCGCATTCGCGGCGGCGCCGGGGGCCTCTTTGCCCGACAGCTTGCTCTTCTCGGCGGCGGCAACGGCCGCGACGGGCGTACTCGAACTGCGCGCCAGCGCGCTTTCGGCGCCGGCCAGGATGTCGGCCGCCGACTTGAGCGACGGAGCCGATTGCGGAACCAGCGAGATATCGTCCTCGCTGAACAGCGGCGTCGCCCGCGACGCCGTGCCCTGCGGCGCCAGCGGTAGCGTTGCGGCACCCAGCGGGCTGCCGCCGGTGGCAAACGGCGCTGCGACCGCCGCGGCGGCAGGCGCAGTCGATGCGGTCGTTCCGGCCGCGGCCTCGTCCTGGAACATCGGATTGGTCGGATCGAGCTGGCGCCCGAGCGTGACCGCCTTGTGCCAGACGTCGCCCTGGCCGTGGCTGACGGCGAAGAGCTCGGACGCAACGGTCTCGAATGCCGAGGGCTTGTTGTGCTGGGAATGGATCTCCAGCAGCTTCAGGTAGATCTCCTGGCGTTGCGGGTCCTTCTTCAATGCGTCCTTCAGGATCTCTTCGGCCTGCGCATCGCGCCCGTAGGCGAGGTACACCTCGGCTTCGGCGATCGGATCGACCTCGTCGGTGTCGATGTTGCCCAGGCCCTCGCGGCTGAAGTCCGATGCGAGCGAGTTGTCGCCGGTGTTGACCACGCCGCCACCCGTCGAACCGAATACCGTGTTCGTCTTGATGTCGGTGCCCGAGATGATGCTGTCCTCGAACTTGGTCCCTTTCCGGCGACGCGCGGCGATCAGCCCCGCGATCCCGCCGAGGACGGCCAGCGCGCCCGCGCCCAGCGCCCAGTTCGGCGTGTTCGAAAGCAGTTCCGCGAAGAATCCCTGGGGTTCCGGCGCCGGGGCTTTGGGTGCCGCGGCGTTGGTTGCGGCAGGCTTCGGCGCGGCGGGCTTGGGTGCCTCGGCAGCGGCTGTCGCAGCGGCCGGCGCCGCCGGGGTGGGCGTCGCGGCGGAAGTTCCGGCGGGCGTCGCTGCGGAAGTTGCGGCGGGCGCCGCGGTCGAAGTCGCGGCGGGCGTCGCCGCGGAAGTTGCAGCGGATGCTGGCGGCGGCGTCACGGCGGGCGCCACACCACCCTTGGCAATGGCTGCCTGGCCCTGCAACTGCGCGAGCGTCTGGTTCTTGAGATCGAGCGCCTGCTGCATCTCCGCAACCGTCTTCTCGAGTTGCGCGATGCGCGTCTCCGCGTCCTTCAGCTCCTGGCCGCGCGCGATCCCGTTCTCCGACGCGGCGGCCGCACCGGTCGCGGCCGCGCGCGACACCTTCAGCTTGTCGCTGCCCGGCGCGCCGGCCGGCGTCTTGTCCTCGACGGCGACGCCGATCCTGCCCGACGCCTCGCGGGTCGCCCCGCCGCCGCGCTCGGGCGCCGCGGCGGCGATGCGGTCACGGTAGTTGCGCCAGTCCTCCGCCTGCACGTGGACGACACGGGTCGCCTCCTCGGGCGCGATCGCCTGGACCTGCGCGGCGGTCGGAATCGTGACGATCGCGCCGGCGCGCAGCCGGTTCATGTTGGCACCGTCGAATGCGGACGAGTTGCCGCGGAACAGCGCGTCGAGCATCTGATCGAGCGTCGCCTGGTCCGGCTTGAATTGCTGGGCGATGGCGCGCAGCGTGTCCCCGCGATGCACCGTGTATCTTTCGGCGCCGGCGCCGCCCCGGCTGGCCACCGCCGGGGTTGGCGCCGCGGCCGTCGTCGCCGCACGCGTGGTTGCCGGCGTGGCGGCGCGCGGCGTGGTGATCGGCGCGGTGGCAGCCATCGGCGTGCCCATGCCTGGCGGATCGAGCAGGAACGTGTATTCGCGCACGACCCGGCCCGAGGACCAATCGAGCTCGACCAGCAGGTCAAGGAAAGGCTCCTGCACCGACACCGGCGAGGTGACCTTGAGGTAGGGAACGCCGCCGCTGCTCTCGAGCGAAATTCGCGTCCGCGAAAGCGTCGACTGGTAGGTCAGGTTGTTCTGGCGGTAGAGATTCGGATCCGCAACCTTGGCGCGCAGGGAATCGAGATCTTCCTTGCTGACCGCCGTGAGCTCGATCCTGGCCGATAGCGGCTGCCCGAGCGCCGAATCCACCGTCAGCTTGCCGAGTCCCAATGCCAAGGCTGGACCGGGCAGCGCCAGCGCGCCCGCGATCAGGCTGTAGGTGAAGATGGGTTTTGCGCGCATGCCCGACCTCTTCGCTATGCTGATGTGCTCAAGGCAACATAACATCATGTAGTTAGCGGTGCAAGCTAAACCGCGGTATTAAATAGCGTTTTATGCCGACGTCGTTGCCTTCCCGCCGCTGCGCCGTTTGCTGCGACCGCTGGGTGTCACAAGCCCTTGATTCCCCGGGGGCCTCCGGCACAAGCTGTCGCGGGCTGGCCGGCCCGGCGCGGTGTTGCATTCCTGTCCCGGGCCCCGACCGTGCTTCGATGCACGTGCAACGCGAGAGTCGGTTTGCATAAATCTGCCAAAAGGAAGCCGCAGCGTCCATGTCCGCGGTACGACGCGACGATTCCCCAAAAAGCATGAATCGCGCCAGAAACCGGGTCAGGCGCCTCGCACGATGCGCAGCAGCCGCCGCAACGGCTCCGCGGCGCCCCACAGCAACTGGTCGCCGCAGGTGAACGCCCCGAGGTACCCGGGACCGATCGCCAGCTTGCGCAGGCGGCCGACCGGAATGTCGAGGCGCCCGGTGACGGCCGCCGGCGTGAGGCCCGCGATGCTCGCATCGCGCCGGTTGGGGATCACGCGCACCCATTCGTGCGCCCCGGCGATCATCGACTCGATTTCGGGCAGCGGCACGTCGCGCCGCAGCTTGATTGTCATCGCCTGGGAGTGGCAGCGCATGGCGCCGACGCGAACGCAGATCGATTCGACCGGAATCGGGTTGCGCTCGAGTCCCAGGATCTTGTTGGTCTCCGCGCCGCCTTTCCATTCCTCCCGGCTCATGCCGTTGCCGAGGTCCTTGTCGATCCAGGGAATCAGGCTGCCGGCGAGCGGCACGCCGAAATGCTCGGTGGGGAACCGTTCGTCGCGCAGAATCCCCGCGACCTCGCGGTCGATGTCGAGGATCGACGACGACGGGTCGTCGAGCAGCGCCTTCGCGGCGAGGTGCGCCTCGCCCATCTGCTGCAGCAGCTCGCGCATGTTCTGCGCACCGGCGCCGGAGGCCGCCTGGTAGGTCATGCAGGTCACCCACTCGACCAGCCCGTGCCTGAACAGCCCGGCGAGCGCCATCAGCATCAGGCTCACCGTGCAGTTGCCGCCGATGAAGTTGCGCCCGCCGGCGGCCAGCGCGCGATCGATGACGTCGCGGTTGACCGGGTCGAGGACGATCACCGCGTCGTCCTGCATCCGCAACGCCGAGGCGGCGTCGATCCAAAAGCCGCGGTAGCCCGCTTCGCGCAGCCGCGGGTACATCGCATGGGTCCAATCGCCGCCCTGGCAGGTGACGATGGCATCGACGTCGCCGAAGGCCTTCGGGTCGTTGGCGTCGCGCAGCGCGGGCACCGGCATGCCGATTGCAGGGCCTTTCCCGCCCGCAGCGGACGTGGAGTAGAACACCGGATCGATCGCATCGAAATCGCGCTCCTCCAGCATGCGCTGCAGCAGCACCGATCCCACCATTCCGCGCCATCCGACGAATCCGACTCGCATCATCGACTCCGGCCCCCGTGTCCGTTCAGTGTCATTGTGCGCGCAGCGCCGCGACCACCGCGTCGCCCATCGCACGCGTGCCGACCACCGCGTCACCGGGCTGCGCGATGTCGGCGGTGCGCAGGCCCTGGCGCAATGCCGCGCGTACCGCGGCCTCGATCCGGTCCGCAACGTCGGCGCGGGCGAACGTGTGGCGGAACATCATCGCGACCGACAGGATGGTCGCCAGCGGATTCGCGACGTCCTTGCCGGCGATGTCCGGCGCCGAACCGTGGATCGGCTCGTACAGACCCTTGCCGCTCGCGTCCAGCGACGCGGAGGGCAGCATGCCGATCGATCCCGCGAGCATCGATGCCTCGTCGGACAGGATGTCGCCGAACAGGTTGCCGGTGACGATGGTGTCGAAGCCCCTGGGATTGCGCACGAGCTGCATGGCCGCGTTGTCGACGTACATGTGCGACAGCGCCACGTCCGGATACCCGGCCGCGAGCCTCGTGACGACCTCGCGCCAGAGGATCGAGGTGTCGAGCACGTTGGCCTTGTCGACCGACGTCAGCCTGCGAGCGCGCTTGCGCGCCGTCTCGAAGCCGACGCGCGCGATGCGCTCGATCTCGGGCACCGAGTAGCGCATGGTGTCGAAGCCCTCGTCGTCGCCGCCGGCGGTCTTGCGCCGGCCGCGCGGCTCGCCGAAATAGATGTCCCCGGTCAGCTCGCGGACGATCACGATGTCGAGTCCGGCCACGACGTCGGGCTTGAGCGTCGACGCGGCGGCAAGTTCGGGATAGAGCAGCGCCGGGCGCAGGTTCGCGAACAGCGCGAGCGCCTTGCGGATGCCGAGGATTCCCTGCTCGGGGCGCAACTCGCGCGGCAGCGCGTCGTAGCGCGGGCCGCCGACGGCGCCGAGCAGGACCGCGTCCGCCGCGCGCGCGAGCGCGAGCGTGGCTTCCGGCAGCGGATGGCGCGCGGCGTCATAGCCCGCCCCGCCGATGGGCGCGGTCTCGGTCTCGACCGGCAGGCCCTGCACGCGAAGCAAGGCGAGCAGCTTCTGCGCCTCGCCGACGATCTCGGCCCCGATGCCGTCACCGGGCAGAATGGCGATTTTCATGCGTTCGTCGCGCGACGCGCGTCGTGGGGCCCGCCCCGCCGCGCCTTTCGCGCTGCGGTCAGGCGAGCCAGGGTTGGTCGTGCAGCCGTCGCGCCTCGAAGGCGCGGATCTCGTCGGCGTGCTGCAGCGTGAGTCCGATGTCGTCCCAGCCGTTCAGCAGGCAGCGCTTGCGGAACGGGTCGACTTCGAAGGCGTACGCCAGGCTGCCGTCCGCGGTGACGACCGACTGGCGCTCGAGGTCGATGGTCAGCGTGTAGCCGGGGAAGACCGCGACGTCGGCGAACAGCCGGTCGACTTCGCGCCCGGCGAGCACGATCGGGAGCAGCCCGTTCTTGAAGCAATTGTTGAAGAAGATGTCGGCGTACGACGGCGCGATCAGCGCGCGGAACCCGTAATCGGCGAGCGCCCAGGGGGCGTGCTCGCGCGAGCTGCCGCAGCCGAAGTTCTGCCGCGCGAGCAGGATCGAGGCGCCCTGGTAGCGCGCCTGGTTGAGCACGAAATCGGGGTTCGGCCGCCGCGTCGCCGGATCCATGCCGGGTTCGCCGCGGTCGGTGTAGCGCCAGGCATCGAACAGGTTCGGACCGAAGCCCGACCGCTTGATCGACTTCAGGAATTGCTTGGGGATGATCGCGTCGGTGTCGACATTCGCCCGGTCGAGCGGCGCGACGAGTCCCGTATGGATGCGGAAAGGCTGCATCGAGGCGTCGATCCTGCCTACTTGGCCTGCTGCGCCGCCTTCTCGACCGCCGAGCCGACGGCCTTGACGTCCTTGCCTGCGCCCTCGATCGTGTTGCAGCCGGCGATGGCGGCCACGATGCCGGCGAGCGCCATCAGGGCAATCAGTTTCTTCATCATCAGTGTCCTCTCCTGCTAGCAGAGTCGACGCACGTCGACGAAATGCCCGGCGATCGCAGCGGCGGCGGCCATCGCGGGGCTCACCAGGTGCGTGCGTCCGCCCGCACCCTGCCGACCCTCGAAATTGCGGTTCGACGTCGAGGCGCAGCGCTCGCCCGGCTCCAGCCGGTCGTCGTTCATCGCGAGGCACATCGAGCATCCCGGCTCGCGCCACTCGAAACCCGCGTCGCGAAAAGTGCGATCGAGGCCTTCGGCCTCGGCCTGCGCCTTGACCAGCCCCGACCCGGGAACCACCATCGCGAGCTTCACGCTGGCCGCGATGTGGCGGCCGCGAACGACGCCCGCGGCCTCGCGCAGGTCCTCGATCCGCGAGTTCGTGCACGACCCGATGAACACCTTGTCGATATGGATGTCAGTCATCGGAACGTTGGGCGCGAGGCCCATGTACTCGAGCGCGCGCACGATGCCTTCGCGCCGCTCGGCGTTGCGCTCGCGATCGGGATCGGGCACGCGGTCCTCGATCGACACGACCATCTCCGGCGACGTTCCCCAGGTGACCTGCGGGCGCATCGTCGACGCGTCGAAGACATGCGTCGTGTCGAACGCAGCACCCGGATCGCTGGCGAGGCTCCGCCAGTGCTCGACCGCGCGTTGCCAGATGGCCCCGGCCGGCGCGAACGGACGGCCCTTCAGGTAATCGATCGTCGTGTCGTCGACGCCGACCATGCCGGCGCGCGCCCCGGCCTCGATCGCCATGTTGCACATGGTCATCCGGCCTTCCATCGACAGCGCGCGCACCGCCTCGCCGGCGAACTCGATCGCGTGGCCCGTGCCACCCGCGGTGCCGATGCGCCCGATGATCGACAGGACGAGATCCTTCGCGGTGACGCCTCGCGGCAGCGTGCCATCGACGCGAATTTGCATCGACTTCGCTTTCTTCATCAGCAGGCACTGGGTCGCGAGCACGTGCTCCACCTCGGAGGTGCCGATGCCGAAAGCCAGCGCCGCGAAGGCCCCGTGGGTGCTGGTGTGCGAGTCACCGCAGACGACGGTCATGCCGGGCAGCGTCGCCCCCGATTCGGGTCCGATCACGTGCACGATGCCCTGGCGCCGGTCGCGGAACGGGAAATAGGCCTTCGCGCCGAACGCCGCGATGTTCGCGTCGAGGGTCTCGACCTGGGTACGCGAAATCGGATCGCGGATGCCCTCGTCCCAGTGCGTCGTCGGCGTGTTGTGATCGGCGGTCGCGACGATCGACCCGGCGCGCCACGGCTTGCGTCCGGCGAGGCGCAGGCCCTCGTAGGCCTGCGGGCTCGTCACTTCGTGGACGAGATGGCGATCGATGTAGACGAGCGCCGTCCCGTCGCCCTCCTCGCGGACGACATGGCTGTCCCACAGCTTGTCATAGAGCGTACGTCCGGACATGGCGCGGCGGCGCTGGGCCCTCCGACGATGGTCGTAGGCTGATTCTACCGGGTCGCGGCGGCCGCTCTGGCGCGGGCGCTTGACTTGCCCATGCCGATCCGACTCGGCGCCCATGCGAGCGGCCATCCATTCGCGTTCCTCTTAGGGCGTTTGCCGATTGTTCCCGGAGGGAACCGCTCATAGGATTCCGCGCACGGGCATCCGATCCGTTCGCGAATGGAAGAATCGTCTAACGACGTGCGTCGAAGGAGGCGATGATGCGTGGCCAGGCGTTCGTCGGTACGGTCCTCGGATCGATGCTGGGGTTGGCGCCCCTGCCGTCAATGGCGCAGCTCTGCACGGCACAGATCGATCAATGGACGGGGAAGTGTGTGGGCGGGTGCTCGGGATCCTACGCATACAAGGCCACCTGCCATGGCTGCAATACCTGCGTATTGTGCGGAGGCTGCATTGCGCTGGGTCCGCAAGACGCCACGGCCGGGAAAGCCACCGACGCCCAATCGCTGCCGGTCGTTCTTGCCACCGGTGAGATGCTTGCGATTCCCGACGCCGAAATCAGGCGAATCGCGGCTGCAAACCCCTGGATAGCCGCTTCGATCATTGCGCTGCGAGACATGGGCTCGAACGCGGTCCTGGCGGTCGGCGACGCACATTTTTCGCGCGGACCGACGGCGGCGTCCATCGATGCGCAGCCAACGAAAGGTCGTGGCGACGAGGAAGGCTTGGATCCAATGAAACGGATTCCGGCCGGCCAGCCCCTCCGGCTGCGCTCCTGGAACGTATCGGAATGAGACGAATCGCGCGAACCTCGATCGCGCTCGCCTGGGTGACCGCCGGCACATTCCTCGGAGCGGCCTCGTCGCTCGCCGGGAGCGTGGATCAAGCGCGCGCATTGCAGGTCGTCCAGCGGCATTCGGCGGCGCTCGTATCTCGTGATCCGGAAGCCATGGTCAGCACCGAGCATCCCGCACTGATCCTTCGATACGGGGGCGAAGCTGCGTACCGCAGGCAGCTCCAGATCCTGTTCGATGCCTACCGGGAACAGGGCCTTGCCAGCGAGGAGCTCGGTACACCCTCCACCGAGTACATCGACGGTCCGACCCGAATGATCGGGGTCCCCGCGATCAGGAAATTGCGCGATGCGAGCGTCGGCATCGTGTACGTGGTCGTCTCCTATGATTCGGGCAACACCTGGACGGTCTTCGATCTTGCGTGTACCGACACGCGCTGGCTGAAGGCGCTCGCCCCGGGCTATGCAGGGGTGCCGAACATTCTCGGACCGGCCCTCGACCCGGATTTCCAGGGCGCGGGGCCGATCGACAGCGACAGGCTGCTGAATTACTTCAGCGCAGGCGCCACGCCCCGACCTGCGACGGGACTGCCTTAGACATACCGCAGGCGGCAGCAAAGCGCGCGGCGCAGCGATGCTGCGCGCAGGCAGGGCGGCGACGCCGATCGTCAGCCATGGACCACCGGAACGATCGGAATGCGCCGCTCTTCGACCGCATGGCAGGCGACCAAGGCACCGGCCTGCGCCGCCATGAGCTGCGGCACCACACTGCGGCAGCGGTCGTTCGCGTGCGGACAGCGCGGATGGAACGTGCAGCCGGGCGGCGGCGTCAAGGGATTGGGCACCTCGCCGGCCACCGGCGTGCGCGCCCTGCCGGTCATCGCGAGGTCCGGAATCGCATCGAGCAGCATCCGCGTGTACGGATGCTGCGGACTGTCGAACAACGTCTTCTTGTGGGCAATCTCGAC
>JAGXBK010000054.1 GCA_018971195.1 Betaproteobacteria bacterium | reverse complement strand
GGCCGTCGCGGGTGGTGCGGCGAGCGAGCCCGATGGCGGCATATCCTGCAGGATGTCCTCGGGCGATGGCGCACCGGGCCCCGCAGGCCGGCGTTCACGGACTTCGGGCGCGCCGGCCCGCCCCGCTTCCGCTGCCCGCTGCACGGATCGCCGGTTCGACGGCCGCCCTGCTCCCGCTGCCCGCTGCACGGATCGCCGGTTCGCCGGCCACCCTGCTTCCGCTGCCCCCTGCACGGATGACGCGCATAAATGACCCGCGGTCATTGCGGTCGACACGAGCCACCGGCTACAATCCACCTCCCGCGTCGTTTCGATCCCCATGCCTGCCCCAGCTCCCGCCGTTGTCGCCCCGACGTGCCCGACCGAGATCGCCGTCGGTCTCGCCGGGGTTTCGTTCGGCTACGACCCGAAGCACCCGGTGCTGGCGGGCATCAACATGTCGATCCCGCGCGGCAAGCTGGTCGCGATCATGGGCGGATCGGGCTGCGGCAAGACCACGATCCTGCGCCTGATCGGCGGGCAGCTTCGCCCGCAGCAGGGGCGGATCACCATCGCCGGGCAGGACATCGCCACGCTCGATCGCGATGGATTGTTCGCGATGCGCCGCAAGATCGGCATGCTGTTTCAGTTCGGGGCGCTTTTCACCGATCTGTCGGTTTTCGAGAACGTCGCGTTCCCGATGCGCGAGCACACAAAGCTGCCGGACGAATTGATCCGCGACCTCGTGCTGATGAAGCTGAACGCGGTCGGCCTGCGCGGGGCGGCCCAGCTTCGGCCCTCCGAGCTGTCGGGCGGAATGGCGCGCCGTGTCGCGCTGGCGCGCGCGATCGCGCTCGACCCGATGCTCGTGATGTACGACGAGCCTTTCGCAGGCCTCGATCCGATCTCGCTGGGCGTCGTGGGCCAGCTGATCCGCAAGCTCAACGACGCGCTGGGCATCACGTCGGTCGTCGTCACCCACGACATCTACGAGTCTCTCCAGATCGTCGACTACATCTACTTTGTCTCGGAAGGGCACATCGTCGCGCAGGGAACGCCGCAGGAGGTGCGCGGGTCTTCCGAGGCGTTCGTCAGGCAGTTCGTCGACGGCGCGCCGGACGGCCCGGTGCCGTTCCATTACCCTGCGCGCCCGCTGACCGAGGAATTCGCGCGTGCGGGCTAGTACCGTCGAGACGGCGCTGCGGCGCGTCGGGAGCGTGACCATCAATTCGGTCGAGCGCGTGGGTTTCGCCGCGCGCTTCTCACTGGCCGTCGTCGTTCACGCGCCGGCGGCGGTGCGCAGGCTGAGCCTGACGCTGCGCGAGATCTATTTCTCGGGCGTCCTGTCGCTGGTCATCATCCTGGTATCGGGGCTGTTCGTCGGCATGGTGCTGGCACTGCAGGGTTACGACGTGCTGACCCGCTATGGCGCCAACGAGTCGCTGGGGGTCCTGGTCGCGCTGTCGCTGGTGCGGGAGCTCGGCCCGGTCGTCGCAGGCCTGCTGTTCGCGAGCCGCGCGGGCAGCGCGATAACGGCCGAGATCGGCCTGATGAAGACGACCGAGCAGCTGTCCGCGATGGAAATGATGGCCGTGGATCCGCTCGCGCGCGTGGTCGCGCCACGCTTCTTCGGGGGCATCGTGTCGATGCCGCTGCTCGCCGCGCTGTTCTCGACGATGGGCATCTTCGGCGCCTACGTCGTCGGCGTGCGGCTGATCGGCATCGACGCCGGCTCGTTCTGGGGCAATATGCAGGCGGCGGTCGATTTCCGCTACGACATCGTCAACGGCATCGTCAAGAGCGTCGTTTTCGGGGTCGCGGTCAGCCTGATCGCGGTGTTCGAGGGCTACCACGCGCGTCCGACCGCGGAAGGGGTGTCGACGGCGACCACGCGCACGGTCGTCGCGAGTTCGCTGTCGATCCTGGCGCTCGACTTCGTGCTGACGGTGTTCATGTTCAGGGGACTAGGCGTATGAACCGCTCGGCACTCGACCTCTGGGTCGGGATATTCGTGACCATCGGCGTCGCCGCGATCCTTTTCCTGTCGCTCAAGGTCGGCAACCTGCTGACGGTAAGCAACGACCACGGCTACCGCCTTGAAGCCGAGTTCGACAACATCGGCGGGCTCAAGCTGCGCGCGCCGGTAAAAGCCGCCGGCGTGGTCGTCGGGCGCGTCGAGGGCATCAGGCTCGATCCCAAGACCTACGAGGCGGTCGTGACGCTGAAGATCGACCGCGGCTACGCGTTCAGCAAGGATACGATCGCGTCGATCCTGACGTCGGGCCTGCTGGGCGAGGTCTACATCGGCCTCGATGCGGGGGGCGACACCCGGATGCTGGCCGATGGCGACACGATCACCAAGACGCAGTCGGCGATCGTCCTCGAGAAGCTGATCGGGCAGTTCCTGTTCGACAAGGCGGCGGGCGGCGCGGGCGCTCCGGCCGCTTCCGGAGGTGCCGCGCCGGCAGCGGCGGCGGCTGGAGGCACCCGGTGATCGACAGGCCCGCGCTGCTTCGCACCGTCGCCACCCTCGCCGCAGCCGCGCTGCTCGCCGGATGTGCCGCGACGCCGATGCGGGCGGACGACCCGTTCGAGCCGGTGAACCGCGCGTCGTTCAAGGTGCATGAAGTCGTCGACGGAAACTTCGTCAGGCCGATCGCGCAGGCTTACGTGGACTACACGCCGAAGCCGATCCGGCAGGCGATCGGGAACGTCTTCGGCAATATCGACGACGTCTTCTCGGTCATCAACGACTTCCTGCAGGGCAAGCTCGACAAGGCCGGCAACGACATGGGCCGCGTCATGCTGAACAGCGGTTTCGGCATCGGCGGACTGATCGACATCGCATCGGAGGCGGGCATCCCCAAGGGCAACGAGGATTTCGGCCAGACGCTGGGCGTCTGGGGATTCCCGCAGGGGCCCTACCTGTTCATCCCGCTGTTCGGGCCGACGACGGTGCGCGACGGCACCGGATCGCTGGTGCGCTTCTATCTCGGCCCGATCGGGTACCTGCGCGACGTCCCGGTGCGCAACGTACTCTATGGCCTGGGGGCGCTGGACGCGCGCGCATCGGTGCTCGGCACCCAGACACTGGCGGAGCAGGCGGCGCTCGACCCCTACGCGTTCATTCGCCGCGCCTACCTGCAGCGGCGGGAATACCTGCTCTACGACGGCCATCCGCCACGGAACAATGACGATAGCGGCGCAGCGCCAATGAAGGACGACAGCGCAATGCCGCCGCCTGACAAGGACGGTAAATGACAATGACGACGAACGTTCATGGCGTTGCCGCGATTCGCGGCAGGCTCGCCCCCTGGCTCTGCGCGCTGGCGCTCGCGGGGCTCGCACTTCCTGCGTCTGCGCAGGAGTCGCCCGATGCCATGGTCAAGCGTGTGTCGCAGGAAGTGATCCAGATCATCAAGTCGGACCCCAGGGTGCAGGCGGGCGACCAGGCGCGCATCCGCGAGGTCATCGAGACCAAGCTGCTGCCGTATTTCGATTTCGAGCGGATGACGGCGTTGGCGACCGGTCGCTGGTGGCGCGGCGCCACTGCCGACCAGAAGAAGCGCCTGACCGACGAGTTCAGGACGCTGCTGGTCCGCACGTACTCCGGTGCGCTCAACCAGTACCGCGACCAGACGATCGACTACAAGCCGCTGCGGGCCGATCCCGGCGCGACCGATGTCACCGTGCGCACCGACGTCGTGCGCTCGGGGCAGAACCCGGTGCAGATCGACTACGCCATGGAAAAGACCGCGTCGGGTTGGAAGGCCTACGATGTCATCGTCGGTGGCGTGTCGCTGGTGACCAATTATCGCGACGAGTTCAACTCGCAGATCCAGCAGGGCGGCATCGATGGATTGATCAAGGCGCTGGTCGCGAAGAACGCCGGGGGCGCTTCGAAGTGAACGCCGCGTCCCCCGACGCGACGCCTGCGACCGGTGCATTCGCCGCGTCGGAGCGCGGCTGGGGGTTCTCGGGCGCGCTGACGTTCGACGATGCGGCCGACGTGCTCGAAGCGTCGCGCTCGCTCGCGCTGCCCGAGGCGGCCACGGTCGACATGAGCGGTCTCGCCCATGCCGATTCGGCGGCGCTCGCCGTCCTCATCGCGCTGAAGCGCCGCGCGGCGGCCGAAGGCCGGACGCTCGCCATCGTGGGACTGCCGCAATCGCTGCATTCGCTCGCCGTTGTCTACGGTATCGAAGACCTGCTCGCTTGACCGGGCGTCGCCGAGCCCCGATGCCCGCCCCGGACCCACGTCGCGCGGCACTCCCAGGCCATGGCTGACGCGGTCGAGATCGTCGGCATCGCGCGCCGGTTCGGCAGCGTCCAGGCGCTGGCGGGGATCGACCTTACCGTCGAACAGGGCGAATTCTTCGGCCTGCTGGGCCCCAACGGCGCCGGCAAGACGACGCTGATCTCCATTCTCGCCGGCCTGACCCGGGCCGATCGCGGCATCGCGCGGATCCTCGGCCACGACGTCGTTTCCGACTACCGGCAGGCGCGCCGCGCACTGGGCGTCGTGCCGCAGGAGCTGGTCTTCGATCCGTTCTTCTCGGTGCGCGAAACCCTGCGCATCCAGTCGGGCTACTTCGGCCTGCGCCACAACGATGCATGGATCGACGAATTGCTGCATCACCTCGACCTCACGTCGAAAGCGGATGCGAACATGCGCGCGCTGTCGGGCGGGATGAAGCGGCGCGTGCTGGTGGGACAGGCGCTGGTGCACAAGCCGCCGGTGATCGTCCTCGACGAGCCGACGGCCGGCGTCGACGTCGAGCTGCGGCAGAGCCTCTGGGGCTTCATCCGCAAGCTCAATCGCGACGGGCACACGATCATCCTGACGACGCATTACCTCGAGGAAGCCGAGGCGCTGTGCGGCCGCATCGCCATGATGAAGGCGGGGCGCATCGTCGCGCTGGACACGACGCGCAACCTGCTGTCGCGCTTCGTGGGACTGACGGTGCGCCTGTCCGCGGCGCGGCTCCCCGACGCGTGGAAAGGGCGGCTTGCGCGCAGCGAAGGGGCGGTCCACTACCTCGGTCTCGAGACTTATGGCGAGCTGGAGGGGTTGCTGTCTGCGCTGCGTACGGAAAACATCGCGATCGACGAGCTGACGCTCGCCGGGACCGATCTCGAGCAGGTCTTCCTGCGCATCATGGCGGGCAGTGCGACGACCGACGAGGCGCAGGCTCCGGCGGCCGTGCCGGAGGCTTGATGGAGCGCACGGGGATGACCTCGGCCGGCAGCGCCGGGCCGCACGAGGCGGCGTACAGCGGCTTCGCCACGCTCCTCTACAAGGAACTGCTGCGCTTCTGGAAAGTGAGCTTCCAGACGATCGCGGCGCCGGTGCTGACCGCGCTGCTGTACCTGCTGATCTTCTCGCACGTGCTCGAGAGCCGGGTGACGGTATTCAACGGGCAGGTGCGCTACACGGCGTTCCTGGTGCCGGGACTGGTGATGATGGCGGTGCTGCAGAACTCGTTCGCCAACGCGTCGTCGTCGCTGATCCAGTCCAAGATCACCGGCAACCTGATCTTCGTGCTCCTGCCGCCGCTGTCCCCGCTCGACATGTACGGGGCCTACGTGCTGGGGGCGATGGTGCGCGGTCTGGTCGTGGGGCTGGGGGTCTTCGCCGTCACGCTGGGTTTCGTGCCCGCGCTGATCGACCTGGCCCATCCGCTGTGGGCCGCGGCGTTCGCCCTGCTCGGCAGCGCGATCCTCGCGACGCTGGGACTCATCGCCGGCATCTGGTCCGACAAGTTCGACGAGCTCGCGGCATTCCAGAATTTCCTGATCATGCCGCTCACGTTCCTGTCGGGTGTGTTCTACTCGATCCACACCCTGCCGCCGTTCTGGCAGGTGCTGTCGCATTTCAACCCCTTCTTTTATATGATCGACGGGTTCCGTTACGGATTCTTCGGCCTGTCGGATGTCCCGCCGGGACGCAGTCTCGCGCTGGTCGCCGCCGCGGCGCTCGTCCTGGCGCTTGTCGCGCTGACGATGCTCGCCCGCGGCTGGAAACTGAGGCACTGAATGGTCACGCCCGAATCGATCCAATCGTCGATCCTCGCCAACATGGCCTGCGACACCGTCGAAGTCGCCGGCGACGGCCACCATTTCGAAGCGCTGATCGTCTCGGCGGCTTTTCGCGGGCTTTCGCGCATCGCGCGGCACCGGCTGGTCTACGCCGCGCTGGGCGACCGGATGCGCGAGGAGGTCCACGCGCTGTCGATGACGACGCAGACGCCCGAGGAACGCGCTGCGGCGCAGGGCGCGGGCTGAGTTGGACAAGCTCGTCATCGAGGGTGGCTGCGCGCTGGCCGGCGAGGTCCGCGTCTCGGGCGCGAAGAATGCGGCCCTGCCGATCCTCTGCGCCGCGCTGCTGACGCCCGAGCCGCTGGTGCTTTCCAACCTGCCGCGGCTGAACGACGTGCGCACGATGCAGTCGCTGCTCGGCCAGATGGGCATGCGCCAGGATGGTAGCGCGCCCGATGCCGTGTCGCTCGACGCGTCGCGGATCGACTGGCCGCTCGCGCCCTACGAGCTCGTGAAGACGATGCGTGCGTCGATCCTGGCACTCGGGCCGCTGCTCGCGCGCTGCGGCGAGGCGCGGGTGTCGCTGCCCGGGGGCTGCGCGATCGGGCTGAGGCCGGTCGACCAGCACGTCAAGGGCCTGCAGGCGATGGGGGCCGAGGTCGACCTCACGCACGGCTACATCAACGCGCGCGCGGCGCGGCTCAAGGGCACGCGTTTCGTGTTCGACCTCGTCACCGTCACCGGAACCGAGAACCTGATGATGGCGGCGACGCTCGCCGACGGCGTGACCAGCCTCGAGAACGCCGCGCGCGAGCCCGAAGTCGTCGACCTCGCGCACTGCCTGGTCGCGATGGGGGCGCGGATCACCGGTGCCGGCAGCGACCGGATCGTGATCGAGGGCGTGGAGCGGCTGCACGGGGCATCGCACGCAATCATGCCCGACCGGATCGAGACCGGGACCTTCCTCGCGGCGACGGCGGCGGCCGGCGGCGACGTCGTCATCGCCGGCACCGACTGGCATTCGCTCGCGGCGGTCATCGACAAGCTGCGCGAAGCCGGGATCGACATCGCGACGATGGATACGGCGATCCGGGTGCGCAGCTCGGGCCGCCCGCGCGCCGCGAACGTCCGCACCGCGCCGTTTCCGGCGTTCCCGACCGACATGCAGGCGCAGTTCATGGCGCTCGTCAGCCGCGCGGCGGGCACGTCGGTGATCACCGAGACGATCTTCGAGAACCGGATGATGCACGTGCAGGAACTGCGCAGGCTCGGCGCCGACATCGAGGTCGAAGGCAACAGCGCAGTCGTGCGCGGCGTGGAGCGGCTCACGGGTGCCAACGTGATGGCAACCGACCTGCGCGCCTCCGCCTGCCTGGTGATCGCGGGACTGGTTGCCGACGGACCGACGACGATCGACCGCATCTACCACCTCGACCGGGGCTACGAGCGGCTCGAGGACAAGCTCTGCGCGCTCGGCGCGCGCATTCGCCGCGTCCAATGACCGCAGCGGACATCGGTGCGGGCGAGCTGCCGGGTGCGCCGCTCGGGCAGGCGACCGGTTATCCCGACCACTACGCTCCGGCACAGCTCTACCCGGTGGCGCGCGCACCGCAGCGCGCTGCGCTCGGGATCCGGGACCGGCTGCCGTTCGCAGGCGTCGATCAGTGGACGGCCTACGAGCTGACGTGGCTCGACCCGCGCGGCAGGCCGGAGGTCGCGCTGGCCAGCTTCGAGGTCCCGGTCGATTCGCCGTCGATCATCGAGTCGAAATCGGTGAAGCTCTACCTGGGGTCGCTGGCGCAGACGTGCTACCCGGGACGCGACGAGGTTGCCACGACGCTCGCCCGAGACCTGTCGGCCGCGGCCGGTGCGCCGGTGGCGGTGAGGCTCGAAGGCCCCCAAGCTTTCGCCGCGCAGGTGCTCCGCGAGCTCGACGGCGAGAGCCTGGACGAGCTGCCGGTGGCCTGCGATGCCTACGACGTCGACCCGGCGTTCCTGGCGGCGGGCGGTGCGATCGTCGACCAGACGCTGACGACGCGGCTGTTCCGTTCGGTGTGCCCGGTGACCGGGCAGCCCGACATCGCGTCGGTGCAGATCGCCTACCGCGGCCCGCGGATCGATCGCCAGTCGCTGCTGCGCTACCTGGTGTCGTACCGCTGCCATGCCGGCTTCCACGAGCATTGCGTCGAGCGGATCTTCGTCGACGTCGCCGCGCGCTGCCGCTGTGAGGCGCTGACCGTACTCGCGCGCTTCACCCGTCGCGGTGGCATCGACATCAACCCGTTTCGCAGCAACGCCGGCACCCCCAATCCTTCGAACGTCCGCACCGCGCGCCAGTAGCGCCGGGGAGGCACGACGATGCCGACGGGGATGGCAGGACCGGTGAATGCGATCCGCGGCGGGGTCTACGCATTTCGCGGCAACCCGTTCATCGAAGGCGCCGGTGCACGCCATTACGAGCCCGACGCGATCGTCGCGATGGCGGACGGGCGCATCGTCGACTGCGGCCCGGCGCATGAAGTCGCGGCGCGGCTTCCCCCCGGGACGCCGGTCACGGCCTACGCGGATGCGCTGATCGGTCCCGGCTTCATCGACGCGCACGTCCACTACCCGCAGCTTCCGGTAATCGGCGCGGGCGGGAAGGCGCTGCTCGACTGGCTGACCGCCTGCACGTTCCCGGCCGAGGAGCGATACCGCGACCCGGGCTACGCGCGCGACGTCGCGACGCGCTACGTGACCGAGAATCTGCGCCACGGAATCACGACCGCGGCGGTGTTCGGAACCGTCCACCCGCAGTCGGTCGACGCGCTGTTCGAGGCGGCGCAGCAGCGCGGATTGCGGCTGATCGCCGGCAAGGTGCTGATGGACCGCAACGCGCCGGCGGCGCTGTGCGACGACGCGCAGCGCGGCTACGACGAGGGCAGGGCGCTGATCGGGCGCTGGCACGGCCGAGGACGGCTGGCCTACGCGGTGACGCCGCGCTTCGCCGCGACGTCGACTCCCGCACAGCTCGAGCTTGCGGCAGCCCTGTGGCGCGAGACGCCGGGCGCGTACCTGCAGTCGCATGTCGCCGAGAGCCGTGCCGAGGTCGACTGGGTGCGCGCGCTCTATCCGGCGCATGCGCGCTACCTCGACGTCTACGCGCATTTCGGACTGCTCGGCCCGCGCGCGATCTACGCGCACGGGATTCACCTCGACGAGGGGGAGTTCGCGCTGCTCGCGCAGACCCGCACCGCGCTCGCGCATTGCCCGACGTCGAACAGTTTCCTGGGCAGCGGGTTGTTTCCGCTGCACCGGGCGCTGGCCGCGCATCGTGCGGCCCTGGTGGCGCTGGGAACGGATCTCGGCGCCGGCACGAGCTTCTCGATGCTGCGCACCATGCAGGCCGCAAGCGAGGTCGCGCAGCTTTCCGGTCATCCGCTGGCGCCGGCTTGCGCGTGGTGGCTGGCGACGCGCGGCGCGGCGCGAGCGCTCGACCTCGAAGCGCAGATCGGCTCGATCGAGCCGGGGCGCGATGCCGACCTCGTCGTGCTCGACCTGCGCTCGACGCCGTTGATCGACTTCCGGATGCGCTACGTCGCCGACATCGACGAGGCGCTCGGTGTGCAGATGGCCCTGGGCGACGATCGGGCGATCCGCGCGACCTGGGTCGCCGGGCGGCTCGCCTGGGATCGCGACGCAGCCCAGCACGCCGTTGGCGCGGCCCCCGAAGGCGTCGGAGGGTAAAATGCGCGATTGCGGACCATTCACGGCCCGGCCTGTGCACCGATCCCGTGTCCACGATCACGATTGCGCTGTCCAAGGGGCGCATCCTCGACGAAGCGCTGCCGTTGCTGGCAGCGGCCGACATCACGCCCGTCGAGGACCCGCGCCAGTCGCGCAAGCTGATCCTCGCGACCAACCGCCCGGGCGTCTCGGTGGTGATCCTGCGCGCATCCGACGTGCCGACCTATGTCGAGTACGGTGCGGCTGACCTCGGGGTCGCCGGCAAGGACGTGCTGCTGGAGCACGGCAGCGAAGGGCTCTACCAGCCACTGGACCTGGGCATCGGGCGCTGCCGACTGGTGGTCGCGACACACCGGGGCTTCGACTGGGCGAGCAGCATCCAGCGCGGTGCCCGGATCCGCGTGGCGAGCAAGTACCTGCGCACCGCGCGCGAGCATTTCTCCGCCAAAGGCATGCACGTCGACCTGATCAAGCTCTACGGCTCGATGGAGCTCGCGCCCTTGGCAGGGCTCGCCGATGCGATCGTCGACCTGGTGTCGACCGGGAACACCCTCAAGGCCAACGACCTCGTCGTCGTCGAGGAGATCATGCCGATCAGTTCGCGCCTGATCGTCAATCCCGCCGCGCTGAAGCTCAAGCGCGGGCATGCGAAGCCGCTGATCGACGCCATTGCCGCCGCAGTCGAGGCGGCCGCGGTCGGGGCAGCGGCGAGCGACGCAGGTGCGGGAGCAGGACGATGACGCCTGCGCAGCCGACGCTGACCCTGCGGCGGCTCGATTCGTCCGCGCCGGGCTTCACCGCCGAGCTCGACGCGCTGATCGCCTTCGAGGCCACCCAGGATCCCGCAGTCGATGCCGAGGTGGCGGCGATCGTTACCGACGTGCGCAAGCGCGGTGATGGGGCGCTGCTCGAATACACGGCACGCTTCGACGGCCTTGGCGTCGCGAAGGCCGCGGACCTGCGGATTGGCGCCGACGCGATGCGCGACGCCTGGGATTCGATCCCGGCCGCCGAGCGCGACGCGCTGACCGTCGCGGCGCAGCGGATCCGCGATTTCCACGAGCGCCAGCGCGGTGGCGGCTTCAGCATGCGCACGGACGATGGCACCGAGCTCGGGCAGCGGGTGACCCCGCTCGATCGCGTCGGCATCTACGTGCCCGGCGGCAAGGCGGCCTATCCGTCGTCGGTGCTGATGAACGCGATTCCCGCGCACGTGGCGGGCGTGGGCGAGATCGTCATGGTCGTGCCCACGCCTCATGGAGCGCGCAATCCGCTGGTGCTCGCAGCCGCGCACGTCGCCGGCGTGTCCTCGGCGTTCACGATCGGCGGGGCGCAGGCGATCGCGGCACTCGCCTACGGCACGCAGACGATTCCCGCCGTCGACAAGATCTGCGGTCCGGGCAACGCCTACGTGGCGGCGGCCAAGCGTCGCGTGTTCGGGACCGTCGGCATCGACATGGTCGCCGGCGCGTCGGAGATCCTGGTGCTGGCGGACGGCACCGCCAACCCCGACTGGGTCGCGATCGACCTGTTCTCGCAGGCCGAGCACGACGAGCTCGCGCAGGCGCTCCTCGTCACGCCCGACGCGGGACTGATCGATCGCGTCGCGCAGAGCGCGCAGCGCTGGCTCGCGCAGATGCCGCGCGCCGCCATCATCGCCGAGTCGTTCCTGCGCCGCGGCGCGCTCATCAGGGTGCGCGATCTCGCCGAAGCCTGCGAGATCTCGAACCGGATCGCGCCCGAGCACCTCGAGCTCGCGGTCGGCGATCCCGACGCCCTGCTGCCGCAGTTGCGCCATGCCGGCGCGATCTTCGTCGGCCACCATTCCTGCGAGGCGCTGGGCGACTACTGTGCCGGCCCGAACCACGTGCTTCCGACCGGGCGCACGGCGCGCTTCTCGTCGCCGCTGGGCGTCTACGATTTCCAGAAGCGCAGCAGCGTCCTGCGCATTGCGCCGGACACCGCGCGGATGCTCGCGGGCGTGGCCTCGACGCTCGCCCGCGGCGAGGGCCTGGTCGCGCACGCGCTGTCGGCCGAGGCGCGGCGGGGCCGATGAACGATCCGCGCCCGCAACCTCTCGCCGTCACGGGCGAGGAGGTCGCCGCGCGCATCGCCGCGACGGTGCGCGCCGACGTTCGCGCGCTTCGCGCCTATTCCGTCGCCAAGGCCGACGGCATGATCAAGCTCGACGCCAACGAGAGCCCGTACCCGCTTCCCGAGGCGGTCAGGCGGAAGCTCGCTGCCGCGCTGGCGGACGTTCCCCTGAACCGCTATCCCGACGGGGGCGCCGACGCCGTCAAGCGCGCGCTCCGCGCATCCCTGCAACTGTCCGACGACGTCGGGCTGCTGCTCGGCAACGGCTCGGACGAGATCCTGCAGCTCGTCACCACCGCCGTGGCGCAGCCCGGCTCGGTGGTGCTAGCACCCGACCCGACGTTCGTCATGTACCGGGTGTACGCGAGCCATGCGCGAATGCGCTACGTCGGGGTGCCATTGCGCGACGACCTGACGCTCGACGGCGACGCGATGCTCGCCGCGATCGAGCGCGAGCGCCCGGCGCTGGTGTGGCTCGCGTCGCCCAACAATCCGACCGGGACGCTGTTCGATCCGGCCGACGTCGAGCGCATCGTCCGCGCGACGCCGGGACTGGCCGTCGTCGACGAGGCCTACGTCGCCTATGCATCGTCGGCATTCCTGCCGCGCGTGCTCGAGTTTCCCAATCTCGTCGTCGTGCGCACGCTGTCGAAGGTCGGCATGGCGGGGATGCGGCTGGGCTGTGCGGCGGCGCACCCGGCGTGGATCGGCGAGATCGACAAGCTGCGCTCGCCCTACAACGTCAATGCGCTGACGCAGGCGGCGGCGCTGGCGCTGCTCGCGGAGGGGGCGCTGTTCGCGCGGCAGGTGGGCGAAGTGCGCGCCGAGCGCGGACGGCTGTCGGTCGCACTGGCGGCCCTCCCGGGCGTGCGGGTGTTTGCCAGCGAGGCGAATTTCGTCGTCGCGCGCTTTCCCGACGCGACTGCGGCGTTCGGCGCATTGCGCGCCGCAGGCATCCTGGTCAAGAATGTGAGCGGCTTCCATTCGCTGCTCGCCAACTGCCTGCGCATCACCGTCGGAACACCCCCCGAAAACGACGCGCTCATCGCGGCGCTCGAAAGAAGCGCATGAATGCACCCGCAGGAATGAAGTCGGCAGCGCGCGCCGCGCGCGTCGAGCGCCGCACCGCGGAAACCGACATCACCGTCTCCGTCGACGTCGACGGGCGCGGGCGCACCGAGCTTTCGAGCGGCATCGCGTTCCTCGACCATATGCTCGACCAGATCGGCCGCCACGGCAGGTTCGATCTGTCCGTCGCCGCCAAGGGCGACCTGCACATCGACGCGCATCACACCGTCGAGGACATCGGGATCACGCTGGGCCAGGCCTTCAGGCAGGCGCTCGGCGACAAGCGCGGCATCCGCCGCTACGGACACGCCTACGTGCCGCTCGACGAGGCGCTGTCGCGGGTCGTCGTCGACCTGTCGGGGCGGCCCGGCCTGGTGTTCGGCGTCAAGTTCACGCGCGCAGTGGTCGGCAATTTCGACGTCGACCTGATCCACGAGTTCTTCCAGGGTTTCGCCAACCACGCGCTGGCAACGCTGCACGTCGACAACCTGCGCGGCGACAACGCGCATCATCAGGCGGAGACGGTGTTCAAGGCCTTCGCCCGGGCGTTGCGCATGGCCTGCGAGCGCGATCCGCGCGCGGCAGGGGACGTGCCGTCGACCAAGGGCAGCCTCTGACCCCTGATACCTGAGGTGGACATCGCGGTGATCGACTATGGCATGGGCAACCTGCGCTCGGTTGCCAAGGCGCTCGCGCACGTCGCGCCGGGGGCCAGCATTGCCGTCACCGCCGATCCGAGGGCCATCCGCGCCGCGTCGCGGGTCGTGCTGCCCGGGCAGAGCGCGATGCCCGACACGATGGCGAGCCTCGACGCGTCGGGACTGCGCGAGGTCGTCCTCGAATGCCTGACCGACCGCCCGTTCCTGGGCGTCTGCCTCGGGCTGCAGATGCTGTTCGAGGCGAGCGAAGAGGGGCCCACGACCTGCCTTGGCGTCCTGCAGGGGCGGGTGCTGCGGTTCCGCGAGCAGGACATGGCGCTGCCCGGCGGTGAACGCCTCAAGATCCCGCACATGGGGTGGAGCCCCGTGCACCAGCAGCGAGCGCATCCGCTGTGGGCCGGGATCGAGGACGGATCGCGCTTCTATTTCGCTCACAGCTACTATCCGGTGCCGACCGACCCCGGGGTGATCGCCGGGGCGGCCTGCTATCCGTCGCCGTTTACTTGCGCGATAGCGCGGGCTAATATCTTCGCCGTGCAGTTCCACCCAGAAAAGAGCCAGCGCGCCGGCCTGCGATTGCTCGCGAACTTCGTCAGCTGGGACGGACGCGCGTAGACTGCCCGTTCAAGGCGCGGTCGCGCCGCGCCGCTTCGCCTCCTCCAGCAGTCCTGCTGCCCATGCAGATCATTCCCGCGATCGATATCAAGGACGGACATTGCGTGCGCCTGAAACAGGGCGACATGCAGACGGCCACGGTGTTCTCGGAGGATCCTGCCGCGATGGCGCAGCACTGGCTCGAGCTCGGGGCGCAGCGGCTGCACCTCGTGGACCTGAACGGCGCGGTCGCCGGCAAGCCGAAGAACGAGCTCGCGATTCGCGAGATCGTCAGCGTCGTCGGCGACGACATACCGGTGCAGCTCGGCGGCGGCATCCGCGACCTCGACACGATCGAGCGCTACCTGGACGACGGTATCAGCTACGTGATCATCGGCACGGCCGCGGTCAAGAATCCCGGACTGCTGCACGACGCCTGCTACGCGTTCCCCGGACACATCATCGTCGGACTCGATGCGCGCGACGGCAAGGTCGCGACCGACGGCTGGTCGAAGATGACCGGGCACGACGTCGTCGACCTGGCGCGCAAGTTCGAGGACTACGGGGTCGAGGCGATCGTCTACACCGACATCGGCCGCGACGGCATGCTCTCCGGCGTCAACGTCGAGGCGACCGTCCGGCTCGCACGCGAGATCAAGACGCCGGTGATCGCGAGCGGCGGGCTGTCGTCGATCAAGGACATCCAGGAACTCGTCCCCTACGAGGCCGACGGCATCATCGGAGCGATCGCCGGGCGCGCGATTTACGAAGGCAGGCTGGATTTCAAGGAGGCCCTCAAGGCGGCGAAGGGCGGGCGCTGATGGGGCTCGCCAAGCGCATCATCCCCTGCCTCGACATCGCCGACGGGCGCGTCGTCAAGGGCGTCAACTTCGTCAACCTGCGCGATGCCGGGGACCCGGTCGAGGTGGCGCGCCGTTACGACGCGCAAGGCGCCGACGAGATCGCGTTCCTCGACATACGCGCCAGCGTCGAGACCCGGGGGCTGCTCTACGACATGATCGCTGCGGTTGCCGATCAGGTGTTCATACCATTGACGGTGGGCGGCGGCGTCAATTCGATCGACGACATTCGCGCGCTCCTGAACGCCGGCGCCGACAAGGTCAGCATCAACACTGCCGGCGTGCGGAATCCGGAGCTTTTCCGGCGCGCATCGGACCGCTACGGGGCGCAGTGCGTCGTGGCGGCGATCGATGCCAGGAAATCCGCGGTCGACGAGTGGCAGGTCTGGATCCACGGCGGACGCACGCCGACCGGAATCGACGCGGTGCAGTGGGCGCGCGACGTCGTGGCCCAGGGGGTGGGCGAGATCCTGCTGACCAGCATGGATCGCGACGGTGCGAGGAGCGGCTTCGATCTCGAGCTGACGCGCGCGGTCGCCGATGCAGTCGACGTCCCGGTGATCGCCTCGGGCGGGGTTGGCACGCTCGACGACCTGGTCGACGGCGTCACGATCGGCGGCGCGGACGCGGTGCTCGCGGCATCGATCTTCCACTACGGCGAGTTCACGATCGGCCAGGCCAAGGCCGCGATGAAAGGCGCCGGAATCGAAGTCCGCGACTAGGGCGGATCGCGCGCTGCCGGGCGGCGGGGTCATGTAAGATGATCTGCCTGATCTGCCGCACCGAAGGTCGCGCATGCACTGGCAGGACGCCATCCGCTGGAACGCCGACGGGCTCGTGCCCGCGATCGCGCAGGACGCCGCGACCCATCGCGTGCTCACGCTCGCGTGGATGAACCGCGAGTCGCTGACCCTGACCGAGCAGACCCATGAGGCCCACTACTGGTCGCGCTCGCGCGGTCGGCTGTGGCGCAAGGGAGAGCAGTCGGGGCACGTCCAGCGCGTCCGCGAGATCCGCCTCGACTGCGATCGCGACGCGATCCTGCTGCTGGTCGAGCAGGTCGGCGGAATCGCCTGCCACACGGGCCGGGAGCGCTGCTTCCACCGGCGCCTCGAGGACGGGGAATGGCATACCGTCGAGCCCGTGCTCGAAGACCCGAAGACCATTTATGGCCACCCGTGATCCGCGCGCCGCGGACGTGCTCGCGCGCCTCGCGGCGACGATCGAGGCTCGCAAGGGAAGCGACCCCCGGACCTCCTATGTCGCGTCGCTCCTGGCCACGGGTGAGGACGCCGTTCTGAAGAAGGTCGCAGAGGAGGCGACCGAGGCGGTGCTGGCCGCCAAGGACGGTGATAAGATCCGCATTACCGCCGAGGTCGCGGACCTCTGGTTTCACTGCCTCGTGCTTCTTGCTCGCCACGGCCTGGGCCCCGCGGACGTACTGGCTGAACTTGCGCGCCGGGAAGGTGTCTCGGGCCACGTCGAGAAGGCGTCCCGCGCCCGACCTGCGACGTTTTCCGACCCCGATCGCTAGCGAACGATCCGAATGGCCGACGATCCGAACTGCATCTTCTGCAAGATCATTCGCGGGGAGATTCCTAGCCGCAAGGTTTACGAGGACGCGCAGATCGTCGCCTTCCACGACATCCAGCCGGTGGCGCCGGTGCACTTCATGCTGGTGCCGAAAAAGCACGTGGCGACGCTCTACGACGCGACGCCCGACGACGCGCCCGCGCTGGGCAGGATTCTGTCGCTCGCCGGGAAGCTGGCGCGGGAGCAGGGGGCCGGCGACGGCTTCCGGACGATCATCAATACCGGCCGGGTCGGCCGGCAGGACGTGATGCACGTTCATGTGCACATCATCGGCGGTCCCGAGCCCCTGGGACCGATGATCGTGCGCAAGAGTGCATGAGCGCACATAGCTCTAGGAGATGGACATGGGTGGACTGAGCATCTGGCATTGGCTGATCGTTCTTCTCGTCGTCGTGCTGATCTTCGGCACGAAGAAGCTGCGCAACATCGGCGAGGACCTTGGCGGCGCCGTGAAAGGCTTCAAGGAAGGCATGAAGGGCGCCGAAGGTGACGCGCCGGCGGCGCCCGCCGACACGCCGCAGGTGACCGGCAGGACGATCGACGCCGAAGTCACCAAGGAGCCTTCGACCAAGGTCTGACGCAAAGCGACGGCGCGCGACGCTGCCGCGTCGGGCGCCGCGCGCTTGCGCACAGGACGCGTTGGCATGTTCGACATCGGCTTCTCGGAGATCGTGTTGATCGCGGTTGTCGCGCTGGTCGTGCTCGGCCCCGAGCGCCTGCCGAAGGCCGCGCGCACGATGGGACTCCTGTTCGGGCGGCTGCAGCGCTACGTCAACGAGGTCAAGGCCGACATCAGCCGCGAAATGGAGCTCGACGAGTTGCGCAAGCTGCAGAGCGAGATGCAGGGCGCGGCTCGCGACCTCCAGCGGACCGTCGAGAACGCCGCCAGCGACGTCGCGACCGGCGTGCGCAACGTCGAGCGCCAACTGAACGAAGCGGGCGCAGATACCGTCGCGACCGCAACGCCCGAGCCGGCGGCGTCGCCCGTTGCGGCATCGATCGCGCCGGTCGCGGCCGGGCCCGCCACCGTGCCGACGGCTGCCGCGGTGCCACCGGAACCGCCGCGCCAGGCGGCGTTGCCGGGCTTCGAGAAGATCTGACAGCGTCTGACGCGGTGCGGCGCGGCCCGGATTCATCCCGGGCGCGAGCGCGGTGCGATCGATGCAGCCGACGATGAGCGAAACCACCGAGACGCAGGAATCCTTCCTATCGCACCTGATCGAGCTGCGCACGCGCCTGATGCGCTCGATCATCGCGATCGTGGTGGTCCTCCTCGTGCTCTTCCCGTTCTCCAAGGACATCTACGCGCTGCTCGCGCGACCGCTGCTGCACGCGCTGCCGCAGGGCGGGAAGATGATCGCCACCGACGTCACCGGAACTTTCCTCGTGCCGCTCAAGGTGACGCTGGTCGCGGCATTCCTGATCGCGCTGCCGTACGTGCTGTGGCAAGCGTGGGCGTTCGTCGCCCCCGGCCTGTATCAGCACGAAAAGCGCCTGGTCCTGCCGGTGCTGGTATCGAGCTGCGTGTTCTTCGCGCTCGGGATGTCCTTCGCGTATTTCGTCGTGTTCCCGGTCGCGTTCCATTTCTTCGCGCACTACACGCCGGCCGGCGTGCAGATGATGACCGACATCGACAAGTACGTGTCGTTCGTGCTGACGATGTTCATCGCCTTCGGGGTGACGTTCGAGACACCGGTCGTCGTCGTCGTGCTCGTGTACCTCGGTGTCGTCTCGCTGGTGAAGCTCAGGTCGATCCGCCCCTACGTGATCGTCGGATCGTTCGTCGTCGGCGCCTTGTTCACGCCCCCCGACATCCTGTCGCAGTGCCTGCTCGCGGTCCCGCTTTGGATGCTGTTCGAGCTGGGCCTGCTGATGGCGCGCTTCGTGTCCAAGCGGCCGTCGAAGGCCGAGGGCGACGCGAAATTGGGGTCAGAGCTGTAATATGGCAGGCACGGAAAATGGGGTCCGGAAAATGGGGTCAGAGCGGTAATATTTCGGGCCGGAAAATGGGGTCAGAGCGGTAATATTTCGGGCCGGAAAATGGGGTCAGAGCGGTAATATTTCGGCGATGCTCCGCGCATGGCGTGATTCATGCGGCCCGAAATATTACCG
>JAGXBK010000053.1 GCA_018971195.1 Betaproteobacteria bacterium | reverse complement strand
GCGCCTGGCGCTCGACCACCCGGCGACTGGACGCTCGATGCGCTTCGACGCGCCTGCGCCCGCGGATCTCGCGGCGCTGATCGAGCGCCTGCGGACCTCGCGCGGTGCGGCCGCACGATGACGGAAACGGACGCGCCGACCCTCGCCCGGCAGTTCGCCGCCGCCGGAATCGACTGGATCGTCCCGCGCTGGCCCGCGCCCGCGAACGTGCATGCGTTCGTCACGACGCGCAACGGCGGGGTCAGCGAGGGTCCGCGTGCGTCGCTCGATGCCGGCAGCCACCCACTGCGCGGCGAGCCGGCGGACATCGCGGCGATCGTCGAGAATCGGCGTCGCATCGGGGCCTGGCTGCCGTCCGCGCCGCACTGGCTCGAGCAGGTGCACGGCGCGCGCGTCATCACCATCGAAGCCGCCGGCGCGTCCCAGCCTGCGGATGCAGTCCGGGCCGACGCCGCGGTCACGCGCCGGCCCGGCACCGTGCTCGCGATCCGCACCGCAGATTGCCTGCCCGTGTTCCTGAGCGACCGCGAAGGCGCGGTGATCGCCGCGGCGCACGCAGGTTGGCGCGGGCTCGCGGCGGGGGTGCTCGAGAACACGGTCGCGGCAATGGCCCCCCGGACTTCGCAGATCGTCGCGTGGCTGGGGCCCGCGATCGGCCGCACGGCGTTCGAGGTGGGCGACGAGGTTCGCGAGGCCCTCACGGCCGCCGACCCGGGCGCGGCAAGGGCGTTCGAACGCCGCGCGCCCGGCAAGTGGCTCGCCGATCTGGAGGCCCTCGCGCGCCGGCGTCTCGCCCGCGCCGGCGTCGATGAAGTTCATGGCGGAGGCATGTGCACGATGTCCGATCCGTCCCGTCTTTTCTCGTATCGCCGCGACCGGATGAGCGGCCGGATGGCGGCGCTGATCTGGACCGACGCTCCGGCCGGTCGATCCCTCGGCGCCGGGGGCGACAGTCCGTGACCCTGCTGCGCATCGTCATTGCCCCATTGGCCGCAGGCGCGCTGTCGACGGCCCGCACCGCGACCACCCTCGGCCTTGGCGCGACATGGCTCCCGCGCTCCGTGTGGTTCGCCGTCGGCGCGCTCGCCGCCTACGTGGCGCTGGCCGACATGCCGCAGGCCCTGGCCTACGTGCTCGCGATCTTCGCAACGACGCAGCTGGTGCTCGAGCCCTGAAACGACGACGCCCGAATCCAGATGTCCGCTCCCGACCCCTACTCGATGGAACCCTGGACCGAGCTCGCCTCGCAGTGGCAGCACGCGATCGGCGCCTGGGCACAGTGGTGGATGCGCGGCTTCGGTGGTCCTGCGCCCGCCCCGCGCAAGCGGCGTGGCACGATCGCGCCCGCGCCTTTCGATCTCGACGCGGTCGCGAAGCTTCAGGCGACGTATGCGCCGCGGTTTGCGAGCCTCTGGGCATCGGCGGCCGATGCGCTCGCGCGTCCCGGAGCGGTGCTGCCGGAGATCGTCGCCGGCGACGCGGGCGACCGGCGCTTCGGCTCCGCCGCGTGGCGCGAGCAGCCCTACTTCGCGTGGATCCGCCAGGCCTACCTGCTCTACGCCGAGTACCTGACCGAGATCGCGCGGCTCGCACAGCTTCCGCCCGCCGAGAAGCGGCGGCTCGAATTCTCGACCCGCCAGTTCATCGACGCCATCGCGCCGACCAACTTCCCCGGCACCAACCCCGACGTCATCGTCCGCGCGCTGTCGACCGAGGGCGCGAGCCTCGTGCAGGGCCTGCGCAACCTCGCCGGCGACGTTGCGAGGGGCCGCATCACCATGAGCGACGGATCGGCATTCGAGGTCGGCCGCAACCTCGCGGTGACGCCCGGAAGCGTCGTGTTCCGCAACGACCTCATCGAGCTGATCCAGTACGCCGCGACGACGACGCGCGTGGCCGACAGACCGCTTTTGATCGTTCCGCCCTGCATCAACAAGTACTACATCCTCGACCTCAAGCCGGCCAACTCGTTCGTGCGCCACGTGGTTGCGCAGGGGCATACGGTCTTCATGATTTCGTGGCGAAACATCCCGCAGGAGCTCGGTCGACTCACCTGGGACGACTATCTCGAGCACGGGGTGCTGGCCGCGCTTTCGGCCGCGAAGGCGATCACCGGGTCGAAGCGCGTCAACACGCTCGGCTTCTGCGTCGGCGGCACGCTGCTCGCTTGCGCGCTCGCCGTGCTGGCGGCCCGCCGCGACGATTCAGCCGCGACCATGACGCTGCTCACGACGATGCTCGATTTCGCCGACCCGGGCGAAATCGGCGTCTACATCACGCGCGAGGGCATCGCAGCACGCGAGCCCGCGCTACTCGCCGGACAACGCGTCCACGGCGCCGAGCTCGCCGGGGCGTTCGCGAGCCTGCGGCCCAACGACCTGGTCTGGAACTACGTCGTCAGCAACTACCTGGAAGGCCGCACGCCGCCCGCATTCGACCTGCTGCACTGGAACGGCGATTCGTCGAACCTGCCGGGGCCGATGTATGCGTATTACCTGAAGAACATGTATGTCGAGAACCGGTTGCGCGAGCCGCGCGCGCTGACGATGCTGGGCGAGCCGATCGACCTCGGGCGCATCGACGCCCCGGCCTACGTCTACGCATCGCGCGACGATCACATCGTGCCGTGGCGCTCGGCCTACCGGACGCTGGACCTGATCGGAGGAAAGTCGGTGTTCGTGCTGGGCGCGTCGGGCCACATCGCGGGCGTCGTCAATCCGCCGGAGCCGGTGAGGCGCAGCCATTGGACGAACCCGTCGTCCGCACGGACCGCCGACGACTGGCTCGCAGCCGCCACCGCGCACCCCGGCAGCTGGTGGCCGCACTGGCATCACTGGATCGCCCGGCACAAGGGCGGCGAGCGCGCGGCACCGGCGACAACGGGAAACGCCGAGTTTCCCCCGCTGGCCGCAGCGCCCGGCGCCTACGTGCGCGAGAGCGCGCCGTAGCATCTGGCGGGCGTCCGGCCCGATGGCGTAGCGCGCGATGTCGGGCCCGGACAGCAGCTTCACGCCACTTGCGCAGTGCCGCCGCCGCGACGGCGGCGCCGACCGCCGCTGCCGGCCCGCTCCAGACCCGATGCGCTACCATGGAGGCATCGCGCCGGCACCGGAGTCGGCCGCATCGCATACTGGAGAAACCCATGACCGACATCGTCATCGCCGGCGCGTTGCGCACCGCCATCGGCAAGTTCGGCGGCGCGCTCGCGAAGGTTCCCGCGCCCGAGCTCGGCGCCACGGTCATCCGCGCGCTGCTCGAGACGAGCGGCGTCAGGCCCGAGGATGTTTCCGAGGTGATCCTGGGCCAGGTGCTGACCGCGGGCAGCGGCCAGAACCCGGCGCGCCAGGCGTCGATTCGCGCGGGCCTGCCGCACGCAATACCCGCGATGACCATCAACAAGGTCTGCGGATCGGGGTTGAAGGCGGTAATGCTCGCCGCGCAGGCGATCCGCTGCGGCGATGCCGACATCGTGATCGCCGGCGGGCAGGAGAACATGAGCGCGTCGCCGCACGTGCTTCCCGGATCGCGCGACGGCTTCCGCATGGGCGACGCCAAGCTGGTCGACACCATGATCGTCGACGGACTGTGGGACGTCTACAACCAGTATCACATGGGAACGACGGCGGAGAACGTCGCCAGGCAATACGGGATATCGCGAGCGCAGCAGGACGAGTTCGCCGTCGCGAGCCAGAACAAGGCCGAAGCGGCGCAGAAAGCAGGCAGGTTCAGGGACGAGATCGTCCCGGTGATGCTTCCGCAGCGCAAAGGCGATCCGGTCGCGTTCGCTGCCGACGAATTCATCAAGCCCGGCACGACGCTCGATTCGGTGTCGGGACTGAAACCCGCGTTCGCCAAGGACGGCTCGGTGACGGCCGCCAACGCCTCCGGAATCAACGACGGCGGCGCAGCGCTGCTGGTGATGACCGACGAGCGCGCGGCGCAACTCGGACTGAAGCCGCTGGCGAAGATCCGCGCCTACGCGTCGTCGGGGGTCGATCCGGCGATCATGGGCATGGGGCCGGTGCCGGCGTCGCGGCGCTGCCTGGAGAAGGCGGGATGGAAGGCATCGGACCTGGACCTGATGGAGATCAACGAGGCCTTCGCGGCCCAGGCCTGTGCAGTCAACAATGAAATGGGCTGGGACACGTCGAGGATCAATGTCAATGGCGGCGCGATCGCGCTCGGCCATCCGATCGGAGCGTCCGGCGCGCGCGTGCTGGTGACGCTGCTGCACGAGATGGCGCGCCGCGACGCCAGGCGCGGACTCGCATCGCTATGCATCGGCGGCGGAATGGGGGTCGCGCTCGCGGTCGAACGCTGAACAATCGTTGTCCGACAAACCACGAACCGGAGGAATTCGATCATGGCCATGACAAAGCGCGTCGCGCTCGTGACCGGCGGCATGGGAGGACTCGGCGAAGCCATCTGCATCAAGCTCGCGGCGCTCGGCTACACGGTCGTCACCACGCATTCACCGGGCAACACCAAGTGGACCGAGTGGCTCGACGCGATGAAGAAGGAGGGCTACGAGTTCCACGCCTACCCCTGCGACGTCTCGAGCTTCGATTCCGCCGCGACCTGCGTCAAGCAGATCACCCGCGAGCTCGGCCCGGTCGACGTGCTGGTCAACAATGCCGGAATCACGCGCGACATGACGTTCAGGAAGATGGACAAGCCGAGCTGGGATGCGGTCATGAAGACCAACCTCGACTCGTGCTTCAACATGACCAAGCAGGTGGCCGACGGCATGGTCGACCGCGGCTGGGGGCGCATCATCAACATCTCATCGGTCAACGGCCAGAAAGGCGCGTTCGGCCAGACCAACTACTCGGCCGCCAAGGCCGGCATGCACGGCTTCACCAAGGCGCTTGCCCTGGAGGTCGCGCGCAAGGGCGTGACGGTGAACACGATATCCCCCGGCTACATCGGGACGAAGATGGTGATGGCCATCCCGAAGGACGTCCTCGACAGCAAGATCATTCCGCAGATCCCGATGGGCCGCCTCGGCAAACCCGAGGAGATCGCGGGACTGGTCGCCTACCTGTCGAGCGAGGAGGCCGCGTTCGTCACCGGCGCCAACATCGCGATCAACGGCGGCCAGCACATGTTCTGACCCCGGGGAGTTCCAGGGCGCCGAACCATGAGAAAGGGCCCTGCGGGCAAGCCCGCAGGGCCACAAGGCTGTATCAATCAGGAGGAGAGCATTGATACAGTGGAGTCACCACACGACCAAGCTTGGGTCGGCCGCCCGGGCGTTCAAGCGCCCGACGCCACTTTCGTGCTGCGCCGATCCTGCGATCGGCGCAGCGCGGATGAAGCCCGGTCGATGCGAATTACGCGCGCTTGGCCTTCGCCGTCGCCTTGGTCGCCGTGGCGGCCGCGGCACGCACGCTCGCGTCGGCCAGCTCGACGACCTGCTTGGTTGCCTTCTGGAACTGGTCGAACGCAGCCGTCGAAGCGGCGAACGTCGACTTGAACGCGTTGACCGCGACATCCGAGCCGGCAGGCGCGGACTTGCTCGCCTTCTCGACCCACGACGCGACGCCCTTCTGGTACGAGGCCCACGACTCCTCGGCGAGCGCCGACAAGCCGGCCTGCGCTTCCGACGACAGCTCGTAGAGGTTGCGCGAGTATCCGGTCGCGTTCTCGACCCCGACTTCGGCGAGCTTGGCGCGCAGGGCGAAGAGCTCCTGCACGTCCTTCACCGATGCGACGGCCTGCGCGCTCTGGACGGCCTGCGCGATCGCGCGCTTGGCGGCGCTGATGTTCAGTTGGACCAACTTCTCGGTGTTCTCGATCGACAGCGACGCGAGCTTGACAGCGTTCGAGACGCCGGCCTGATTCAGTGCTGCGAATTGTTCAGTAGCGTTGTACATGGTGTGTCCTTTAACGTGTCGGGCTCGTCGCCCGACGTTGCCATTTGGCAGGACCCGGTACCGTATCGCCGCTCCCGCCCCGATTGGTGTCCTTGCACCCCGTCTGCCGGCCGCGCCGGGAGATCGTTTGCTGCACCGCACAAATTCGATTGTAGGGACGGGGAGGCCGCAAGTCAAGCTTTTTTTGTGCGACGCAGCATCCTACCTCCTGATTTCCAAACATCCTAAAAATCAGGGGGTTATAATTGCGCCAATTCCAGGTGGAGCCCGCGATGACTTCCGATGTCCGAACCATCAAGAAGTATCCGAACCGCCGGCTCTATGACACCGCGAACAGCGGCTACATCACGCTGGCCGACGTCAAGCAGATGATCATGGACGGCATCGACTTCCGCGTCCTCGATGCCAAGACGAACGACGACCTGACGCGCTCGATCCTGCTGCAGATCATCCTGGACGAGGAATCGGGCGGCGTTCCGATGTTCAGCCCCGAGATGCTGGTCCAGATGATCCGTTTCTATGGCAGCGCCCAGCAAACCGTCATCGGTCAATACATCGAGCAGAACGTGCAGGCGTTCCTTGCCATCCAGAAGAAGCTGCAGGACCAGGCCAAGCAGGTCTACGGCGACAAGATGATGCTGACGCCTGAGCTTTGGAAGCAGTTCATGCAGATGCAGGCGCCGGCGATGCAGGGGATGCTCGGCAACTACCTCGAGCAGAGCGCCAAGTTGTTCATGGACATGCAGCAGCGCATGCAGGACCAGACGCGCGGCATCTTTTCAGCGTTCCAGTTTCCGGCCTTCGGCGCTCCGCCCGCTCCGCCGCCCGACGACAGCAAGCGCTGAGCCCTTTGCGGCGCGGCCTTTGCACCGCAACATCCACAGTCCGGCCGATTCATGCTGCGCTGCAGCCGGCAACGCCACGCCTTGACCCCGACGAACATCCGACGACCCGCATGCCCGCGCCCCACAACCGCCCTGTATCCGACGCGCCGCGCGTGGGGTTCGTGTCCCTCGGCTGCCCGAAGGCACTCGTCGATTCCGAGCAGATCCTGACGCAGTTGCGGGCCGAGGGTTATGCGATCGCGCCCTCGTACGCTGGGGCCGATCTCGTCGTCGTCAACACCTGCGGCTTCATCGATGCCGCGGTTGCCGAATCGCTCGATGCCATAGGCGAAGCGCTCGACCGGAACGGCAAGGTGATCGTCACCGGCTGCCTCGGCGCGAAGGGCGATGGCGGGTTCGTACGCGAAGCGCACCCCAGGGTGCTCGCGGTCACCGGTCCCCACGCGACACAGGAAGTCATGGCGGCCGTGCACCTGCATCTGCCGAAACCCCACGACCCGTTCGTCGACCTCGTCCCGCCCCAGGGCGTGAAGCTCACGCCCGGGCATTACGCGTACCTGAAGATCAGCGAAGGCTGCAATCACCGCTGCACGTTCTGCATCATCCCGTCGATGCGCGGCGACCTCGCGTCGCGCCCGATCGGCGAGGTCCTGCGCGAGGCCGAGCGCCTGCTGCAGGCGGGCGTCAGGGAGCTCCTCGTCGTGTCGCAGGACACCAGCGCCTATGGCGTGGACCTCCGCTACCGGACCGGCTTCTGGCAGGGACGCCCGATGAAGACGCGGCTGCACGAGCTCGCGCTCGAGCTCGCCGCGCTCGCCCGTGCGCACGGCGCCTGGGCGCGGCTGCACTACGTCTATCCGTATCCGCAGGTCGACGACATCGTTCCGCTGATGACCGCGACGCCTTCGGGCGGGGGGCTGCTCGCCTACCTCGACGTACCGTTCCAGCATGCGAGCCCGAGGATCCTGCGGCTGATGAAGCGGCCTGCCGCGCCGGAGAAGGTCCTCGAGCGCGTCCGCGCGTGGCGCAAGGCGCGCCCGGGGATCACGCTGCGCAGCACCTTCATCGTCGGCTTTCCCGGCGAGACCGACATCGAGTTCGAGGAGCTGCTCGCGTTCCTGCGCGAGGCGCAACTCGACCGCGTCGGCTGCTTCGCGTATTCCCCGGTGGAAGGCGCGACGGCGAACGAGCTGCCCGGCGCGGTGCCCGAAGCGCTCAAGGAGGAACGCAGGGCGCGCTTCATGGCGGTCCAGGCCGACATCAGCGCCGCGCTGCTGCGCGCCAAGGTCGGACGCACGCTCGACGTGCTCGTCGACCAGGTCGAGGGCGAGGTCGCGATCGCCCGCTCGGCCGCGGACGCCCCGGAGATCGACGGCGTGGTGCGCATCCGCGGCGCGCAGGGCCTCGCACCCGGCCGGTTCACGCGCGTCGAGGTCACGGCGTCCGGCGCGCACGATCTCGACGCCCGGCTCGCGAGCTGAGGCCCCTCGCCCCAACCCGCTCCCGGTTCCTGGGGAAGGAATCCGAGCGGAAGCGAGGCGGCGAGGGTGCTTGCGTCTTTCAGCGCGCCGGAAGCTTCGCGCTGGCGAGATCGCGGGCGAGCTCCGCCACGATGTCGCCGAAAGCGACATTGAGCGCGTCGGCGTACGCGCCCGGCGATGGATCGCGCATCGCGACGCGCCGATGATATTCGCGGGTCCACACCGGTGTCTGCGCAACGCCGCCCGAGGGCGTCAGGTAGTAGGTGACCGCGATCTCGGCCCAGGCTTTCGCAGGATCCCGCGCGTCGGCGTAGAGCGCCGACGCGAAACCGTCGAGGTGCCAGTCGGCGTCGGCGCTGGCCCCTGGGCCCGCGATGCGCTCGAACACCCCGGCGCGATCGAGGGCGCGCGCCGTCTGCTCGGTCAGCATCGCTTCGGGCGAGACCAGGAACTCGACGTAATAGTCGGTCTGGAAACTGAGATCGCCGGTCCGGTACACGAATGCCTTGCCGCGAAACGGCGCCGCGACCCGGACGATGCCCACGCGCAGCGCGCCGGGTCGCGCGTGGGTCGCGGCCGGCGGCGACCCTGGCTCGAGCAGGAACGTCTGGCGTACCGGCGCCGGCCGCGTCAGCGCCGAACAGCCGGCGAGCGCCATGGCCAGCAGCGCGACGGCGGCCAGCGCGACACCGCGACCGATCGGCACGGGGCATCGGATGATCGGAGCAGCGCGGCGGCAGGATGCCGGTGTCCCGCCCGCGGTCACTTCGCGGATCGGCAGCAAGCTCATCGTGGAAGCTCCGGGATTGGTGACGACCGCGCCGCGCCGAACGGAAGAGTCGGCGGTGGCGCGCCGAACAGCAGGTTCGACGGATAGCGCTTGGCGTCCTCGGTCAGGTCGCGCAGGTTGTCGGTGATCTGGCGGAGGTTCTCGAACGTCGCGCCGAGATCGGCCTCGCCGCCGCCGAAGATGCGATCGAGACGGCCGAGCGTGCGCTCCATGTGCGCGACCGACTGGGCGAGCTTCGGGTCGCCGACCAGCGCGCGCACGCTGGCCAGCGTCGCCGAGGTGTCCTGCGGCAGCTTGCGCAGCTCAGCGCTGTCGAGGAACGTCCTGAGCTCGGCGTTGGTCTGCCGCAGCTCGGTGAGCAGCCCGACCGCCTGGTCGGAGATCTTCCGGCTGGCGATGCCGTCGAGCGTCGTATCGAGCCTGGTGAGCGTGCGGTCGGCGTGCCTCGACAGCCCGGCGGTATCGACGCCCGCGATGCGGTCGTTGGCGGTAACGAGGAGCTTGTTCAGGTTCGCGACCGTCCCCTCGATGTCGAGCCGGTGCAGGCGATCGATGATCTCGGTCGCGGCGCTGACGAAGGTCTGGACCGTCGAAGGCGTGCTGGGGATGTAGATGTCCTGTGGCGTCCAGTCGATCGGCAGCACCGGCGCCGGCAACGTGTCGACGTAGTCGAGCTCGAGGTAGTTGGTCCCGGTGATGCCCTGCGGGGCCAGGTGGACGCGCAAGCCCCGGGCGACCTCGAGCGCCGTCGACTCGGGGCTGGCGATGTCGTTCGCCACCTTGCCGCCGACGAGCCGCGGTTCGATCTGGGCCTCGACCATCACATAGCGCTTGCGCTGGCTCATCGGCTTGTCCTGCTCGTACCTGACGTAGGTGAAGCTGATGCTCGTCACCTCGCCGATGACCACGCCGCGGTATTTCATCTTCGATCCGATGTCGAGTCCCTGCACCGACTCGTTGAAGTAGGTCTCGATCGTCGTGCGCGACTTGAACCAGGCACCCGTGCCGACGATCAGCAGCACCGCGACGCCCGCCGCGACCGCGCCGATGACGAACAGACCCAGCTTGAAATAGTTGGCCCTCTGGCTCATCGGTCCGCCCTACGCAGGTTGCGCCTCGGGTTCGCGCCGGAAGAACTGCCGCACCCAGGGATTGTCGCTCTGGTCACGCAGCCGCCGCGGGTCGCCTTCGGCGACGATGCCGCGCGTGCGCCGGTCGACCATGATCACGCGGTCGGCGATGGCGAAGATGCTGGGCAGCTCGTGCGTGACGATGATGAACGTGACCCCGAGGCTCCTGGCAAGGCGCTTGATCAGCGCGTCGAGCTCCGCGGAGGTGATCGGATCGAGCCCCGCGGACGGCTCGTCCAGGAACAGGATCTTCGGGTCGAGCGCCATCGCGCGGGCGATCGCCGCCCGCTTCTGCATGCCGCCGGAGACCTCGGCGGGAAGATGCCCGGTGAACTGCGCGAGGCCGACGAGCTCGAGCTTCATCCGCGCGATCAGCTCGATCTCGTCGCCGTCGAGGTCGGTGTACTCCTCGAGAGGCAATCTGACGTTCTCGGCCAGGGTCATCGATCCGAACAGCGCCCCCGACTGGTACATGACGCCGATCTTGCGCAGGATCTCGCGTCGCGCGTCACCCTCCGCGACGACGATGTCCGCGCCGTCGATGACCACGCTGCCGGAGCTCGGCTCGTCGAGCCCGATCATGTGCTTCAGCAGCGTGCTCTTGCCGCTGCCGGAGCCGCCGAGGATGACGAAGATCTCGCCGCGGCGCACGTCGAAGCTGACGTGCTCGAGGATGACGACGTCGTCGTACCCCGCCGTCAGGTCCCTGACCTCGATGATCGGTTCGTCGTCCCGGGCCATGACGCCGTTCAGATGTCCAGGAAGAAGTAGATGACGGCGAACAGGCCGTCGACGATGACCAGCATGATGATGCCCGAGACGACGGCGCGTGTCGCGGCGTCGCCGACGGACGAGGCGCCCGCGCGGGTCTGCAAACCCCGCAGGCAGCCGATCCCCGCGATCAGAAGCGCGAAGACGAACGACTTGGCGAACCCCGCCATGAAATCGGAGAACGTCACGATGCTGTCGACCTCGTGGACGAAGGTGACGAACGGGATCGAAAACGTCCGCAGCGTCAGCGCCCCGCCCAGCAACCCGATCAGATCGGCGCACAGCGTCAAAAGCGGCGTCATCAGCAGCGCCGCGATGACCCGGGGGGTGACGAGGAAGCGGACGGGATCGAGCCCCATCGTCGTCAGCGCGTCGACCTCCTGATTGACCTTCATGGTGCCGATCTCGGCCGCGAACGCCGCGCCGGATCGACCGGCGAGGAGGATCGCAGTCATCAGGGCGCCCAGCTCGCGCAGCATCGATATGCCGATCAGGTCGGCGACGAAGATCTCGGCGCCGAAGCGTCGCATGGGAATCGCCGACTCGAACGCGAGGATCACGCCCAGCAGGAACGAGATCAGCGCGACGATCGGCAGCGCGTCGGCGCCGACGCGCTCGCATATCGACCCCACGTCTTTCCAGCGGACCGTCGACGGGTGCCGCGCTGCGTAGGCCAGCGCAGCCGCCGTCTCGCCGATGAACGCGATCTGGTCGCGGATGTCCTGTCCGACACCCGCCACAATGACTCCGACCTCCTCGATTGCGGAACGCCGCGGCGCCGGAGGATCGAGGTCTTGCGCGAGGCGCTCCGGGTCGAACTGGTGCAGCAGCGCCGCGAATGCCGGCTTGAGATTCTCGACCTGGAGCTTGCCGGGCCCGGCCTGCTGCATCAGGTTGACCAGCATCGCAACCCCTGCGCCGTCGCAATAGTCGACGTTCGATGCATCGACGACGACGCGCCGGCCGGTCGCTTCGGCAATCGCCTTGCGGCCATCGGTCCACACGCCGCGGATCGTCGATGCATCGAGGCGTCCCGACAGCGCCAGCACGCGGCGCCCATCCGCAGCCTCCGAGATCGCGAGCGCAGCCATCGGGCGGTCTAGCTCGCCTCCGTCCGCAGCGCGCGAGCAGGCGCGAGCGACGGCGTCGCCGCTGCCGCTTCGGGCGAGTTTGCGCATGCGGGCGATGCATGGCCTGGTCGCATGCGGAAAAGCTTAGCACGCACGGTACCCGCGGACCGCTCGCTCGCCGTCGGCGCCCGGCGAGACGCCGTGATATCGTGGCGAGAGGTCATCGCCCCGGGGCCCCTAGGAGCAATGCGCGAACCTGTCCGCTTCCTGCTGAACGACCCACGCATCGACACCGCGGGCATCTCACCGCAATCCACGCTGCCGGAATACCTGAGCCTTGCCGGGGACGACGGCATCCCGCATCCGCTGCAGCCCGCACCGGACCCGCGCGGGCGACGGCATTGAGCGCAGCAGCGCTCGCGCCCGATGTCCAGGCGCGGCCGCGGCTCTCGCTGCGCGGCATCACCCGGGCCTACCCTGGCGTCGTCGCCAACGACCGCATCGACCTCGATGTCCTGCCCGGCGAGATCCACGCCGTGCTGGGCGAGAACGGCGCCGGCAAATCGACGCTGATGAAGATCATCTACGGCATCGTCAAGCCCGATGCAGGAACGATGCAGTGGGAAGGGGAGGCGGTCCGGATCGCGAGTCCCGCGCAGGCGCGCAGGCTCGGGCTCGCCATGGTCTTCCAGCACTTCTCGCTGTTCGAGACCCTGACCGTCGCCGAGAACATCTCGCTCGCGCTCGATGCTGCCGAGGCGGGGCCCGGCCTTCCTGCGAAGATCCGCGACGTCTCCAGGCGCTACGGCCTGACGCTGGACCCGGCGCGACTGGTGCATGCGATGTCGATCGGCGAGCGACAGCGGGTCGAGATCGTGCGCTGCCTGCTGCAGGCGCCGCGCGTGCTGATCATGGACGAGCCGACGTCGGTGCTGACACCGCAGGCTGTCCTGCGGCTTTTCGACACCCTGCGCCAGCTCGCCGACGAAGGCTGCAGCATTCTCTACATCAGCCACAAGCTCGACGAGATCCGGGCACTGTGCCATCGCGCAACGGTGCTTCGCGCAGGCAGGGTGACAGGCGAATGCGATCCGCGCCGCGAGACCACCGCTACGCTCGCTCGAATGATGATCGGCGCGGAGTTGCCGCACCCGCGCCATCGCCCCCCGGTTGCCGGCGCACCTGCACTGGTGATCGACGGACTGGATCTGCGCTCGGACGATCCGTTCGGGACGACGCTGCGATCGATCTCGCTGACCGTGTGCGCCGGCGAGATCGTCGGCATCGCAGGCGTCTCGGGCAATGGACAGCGGGAATTGCTCACGGCGCTGTCCGGCGAGCGCCGGGTCGCGCGACGCGATGCGATCGTGCTTTGCGGCACGGCCGCCGGGCGTCTGGGAGCCGCGCAGCGCCGGTCGCTGGGACTCGCATTCGTTCCCGAGGAGCGCCTGGGGCGCGGCGCCGTTCCCGAGATGTCGCTCGCCGAAAACGCGCTGCTGACCGCGCGCCATCGCGGCCTCGTCTGGCACGGGCTGATCCGCGCCGATGCCGCACGATCGCGGGCGGCCGAGATCATCGCGTCATGGAGCGTCAAGGCGGCCGGTCCCGGGGCCGCGGCGCGCAGCCTCTCGGGGGGGAACCTCCAGAAGTTCATCGTCGGCCGGGAGATCCTGCAGGGACCGAGGGTCCTGATCGCGGCACAGCCGACCTGGGGCGTCGACGTCGGCGCGAGCGCGCAGATCCGGCAGGCACTGATCGACCTGCGCGATGCCGGCGTCGCGGTGCTGGTGGTCTCCGAGGAACTCGAGGAGCTCATCGAGATCTGCGACCGGCTCGCCGTCATCGCGCAAGGGCAGCTCTCGCCGGCGCGCCCCGTCGTGGAAACCAATGCCGAGGAGCTCGGCCTGCTGATGGCGGGGTCCGCGGCAATGCCCGAGCCGACCGCGGCCCGCGGCCGCGCATGAGAATCGCGCTCGAAGCGCGCCGCGAAGCCTCGCGAGCGGCGATCGTGCTGGCACCGGTGCTGGCGACGCTGGCGACGCTCGCCGTCGGCTTCGTCGTGTTCGAGGCGCTCGGCAAGGATCCGATCGCCGCATTCCACGCGTTCTTCATCCAGCCGGTCGCGACGCGTTACGGCGTCGGGGAGCTGCTGCTCAAGGCGAGCCCGCTGATGCTGATCGCGACGGGACTCGCGGTCGGGTATCGCGCGAACGTATGGAACATCGGCGCCGAGGGCCAATTGACGCTGGGCGCGATCGCCGGAGGCGGCCTCGCACTTGCGGCGGGCGATGCCCGGGTGCCATCGGCGCTGCTGCTCCCCGCGATGATCGTCGCAGGCGCCCTTTGCGGCATGGCCTGGGCCGCGATCTCGGCATGGCTGCGCACGCGCTTCAACGCCAGCGAGATCCTGACGTCGCTGATGCTCGTCTACGTCGCGAACCTGCTCCTGTCGTGGCTGATCCACGGCCCATGGCGCGATCCCGACGGGTACAACTTCCCGCAATCGAAGCAGTTCACCGATGCGGCGCTGCTTCCGAACCTCCTGTCCGGCACGCGGTTGAACGCGGGCCTGCTGATCGCACTGGCGGTGGTCGCGATGGCGTGGCTTTTCATCCGCAGGAGCGTCTGGGGATTCGAGATGCGCGTCGCGGGACTGGCGCCTTCCGCAGCGGCGTATGCAGGCATTTCGTCGAAGCGCAACGTCTGGCTCGGCATGCTCGCAGGCGGCGCCTGCGCGGGCATCGCCGGCGTCAACGAAGCCGCCGGGCCGATCGGGCAGCTGCTGCCATCGATGTCTCCCGGCTACGGCTTCGCCGCGATCATCGTCGCATTCGTCGGGCGACTGCACCCGGCGGGAATCGTGTTTGCGAGCCTGCTGATGTCGCTGCTCTACCTCGGCGGCGAATCCGCGCAGGTGAACCTCGCACTGCCTTCGGCGGTCACCGGTCTCTTCCAGGGCACGCTGCTGTTCTTCCTGCTCGCGGCCGACGTGCTCGTCAACTACCGGCTGCGCGTCGTTGGTGCGCGACCGGCGACGCCCTGATCCGCGCGCCTGAGGCGTCGACATGGACACGTTCGCGCAACTCGTGATCCTGACCTTCGCAGCGGGCACGCCGCTGGTCTTCGCTGCGCTGGGGGAACTCGTCGTCGAGAAGGCGGGCGTGCTGAACCTCGGCGTCGAGGGGATGATGCTCACCGGCGCGGTCGCGTCGTTCATCGTCACTGCCGACACGCATTCGCCGTGGCTGGGCGTCGGCGCGGGCGCGCTGGGCGGCGCGGCACTTTCGCTGGTGTTCGCGGTGCTCGCCTTGACGCTGCTCGCCAACCAGGTCGCGACCGGGCTCGCGCTGTCGCTTTTCGGCGTGGGGTTGTCGGCCTTCGTCGGGCGCGGTTACATCAGCGTCGTCATCGAGGGCATCAAGCCGCTGTCGATCCCGGGCCTCTCCGATGCCGCCATCGTCGGGAGGCTGCTGTTCGGACACAACCCGATGGTCTACCTCTCGCTCGCGCTGTTCGTCGCCGTCCAATGGTTTCTCCACCGCACGCGGAGCGGCCTGCTGCTGCGCGCGGTCGGCGAGTCGCCGGCGTCCGCGCACGCGATCGGCCATCGCGTGATCGCGCTGCGCTACGCCGCGGTGCTGTTCGGCGGCGCCTGCGCTGGTCTCGGCGGCGCCTACATGGCGGTCGCGTACACGCCGTCGTGGACCGAGGGAATGACCGCAGGCCGCGGCTGGATCGCGCTCGCCCTGGTCGTCTTCGCCACCTGGAAGCCCTGGCGGGTCCTGGCCGGCGCCTATCTGTTCGGCGGCGTGACGCTCGCCCAGTTCCAGGCGCAGGCGGCGGGCGTGGCGATTCCCTCGCAACTGCTCGCGATGCTGCCCTACGTCGCGACCGTCGTCGTGCTCGCGATCATCTCGCGGGATGCAACGACGATCCGGCTGAATGCGCCCGCGTCGCTGGGAAAGCCCTTCCATCCCGAGTGACGCGCCCTGAAAATGGGGTCAGAGCTCCAATAAAAACGGGGTCAGAGCTGTAATTAAAATGGGGTCAGAGCTGTAATACTTTTCTGCGCGGCCGCTTCCGCGGCCCAGCGGGACAAGTATTACAGCTCTGACCCCATTTTAATTACAGCTCTGACCCCGTTTTTATTGGAGCTCTGACCCCATTTTCAGGGCGGGTAGAATGCGCCGGGCCCCATCCCCGCCCACCGAGGAGACCACGATGTCCCGCACGACCCGCCGGATGACGCTCGCGACGATGGCTGCCTGCGCGCTCGCTCTCGCGCTGCCCGCTTCCGCACAGGACAAGGGAGCGCTGAAGATCTGCTTCGTCTACGTGAGCCCGATCTCGGACGCGGGCTGGACGCACCAGCACGACATCGCGCGGATTCAGATGGAGAAAAAACTCGCGGGCAAGGTGACGACCAAGTACGTCGAGAACGTGCCGGAAGGCGCAGATGCCGAGCGCGTGATCCGCGACCTCGCGCAATCCGGCTGCAAGCTGATCTTCACGACGTCGTTCGGCTACATGAACCCGACCCTCAAGGTCGCGAAGCAGTTCCCGAACGTCGACTTCGAGCACGCGACCGGCTACAAGACCGCGAAGAACGTGGGGATCTACAACGCGCGGTTCTACGAAGGCCGCTATCTCGCCGGCATCGTCGCCGGGAAGATGACCCGGACCAACATCGCCGGGTACGTCGCGGCCTTCCCGATACCCGAAGTCGTCATGGGGATCGACGCATTCACGCGCGGCATGCGCAGCGTCAACCCGAAGGCCGTCGTGAAGGTCGTCTGGACCAGCTCCTGGTTCGATCCGGGCCGCGAAAGCGAAGCCGCGAACACGCTGGTCGCGCAGGGGGCCGACGTGCTGACGCACCACACGGATTCCACCGCCGTCGTGCAGGCGGCCGAGGCGAAGCACGTCTATGCAGTCGCCTACCACTCCGACATGTCCAAGTACGGCCCGGACGCGCAGATCATCGCCGTCACCCACGTCTGGGACAGCTACTACACCCATGTGGCGCAGACCGTGCTCGACGGAACCTGGAAGCCTGACCACGTGTGGGGCGGGATCAAGGACGGAATGATCAGGATGGGCCCGTTCGGCAAGGCCGTGCCACAGGACGTGCGCGACCTCGAAAGGAAAGCGGAGGCCGAGATCGCGGCAGGCAAGCTCAACCCGTTCACCGGACCGATGAAGGACAACCAGGGCAAGCTGCGACTGACCGCCGGGCAGACGATCACCGACGACGCGCTTTCGAAGATGAACTACTACGTCGAGGGCGTCGAAGGCACGCTTCCCTCCGGCGGATGATGACCGGCATGGCATCTCCACCCCGGCGGGCACTGCCGCCGGCACGACGGCGTGTGGCGACCGATGCTGCGATCTCGCCAGCGCTGAAATCGGTCTAGGCGTTGAATCGGCGCAGCAACGCAAGTACGCGCTCGAACGTCCTGCCATAGGGCGGATACAGCAGCCGCGCCGCCGCGTAGCGTGACTGCCGGAACACCGGCTTCGCATGGGAGAACGCCGCGAAGCCGTGCTCGCCATGATAGGCACCGATGCCCGACGCCCCGACGCCGCCGAAAGGCAGGCCTTCGTGCGCGAAGTGCCACAGCGCGTCGTTGACGGTGACGCCGCCGGCGAGGGTCTCGCGCAGCACGCGCTCGCAGCGCGAGCGGTCGCGTCCGAACCAGTACATCGCCAGCGGATGCGGGCGGGCGTTGATGCGGGCGATCGCCTCGTCGAGCGTCGCGTAGGTCTCGACCGGCAGCAACGGACCGAAGATCTCCTCGCGCATGATCGCCATGTCGTCGGTCGCGCCGGTGACGAGCGTTGGCGCCAAGCGTCGCGGATACGGAGGCTCGCCGACGGGCCCTGCATCGAACGCGGCGATCGTCGCGCCCTTGGCGCGCGCATCGTCGACCAGAGCCTCGAGCCGCGCGTAATGGCGCGCATCGATGATCGACGAATAATCGGGATTGGTCGCCACCGAAGGGTAGAGCCTGGGCAGTTCGCTTGCGACCGCCGCGACGAACTCGTCGAGGCGCGCAGCGGGGACCAGGGCGTAATCCGGCGCGATGCAGGTCTGCCCGGCGTTCAGCAGCTTGCCGACGATCAGCCGCGGGATGCCCTGCGCGAAATCGGCATCCTGGTCGAACAGCGCGGGGGACTTGCCGCCCAGCTCCAGGGTCACCGGCGTCAGGTTGGCAGCGGCTGCGGCTGCGACGCTGCGTCCCACGGTCGTCGACCCGGTGAAGAACAGGTGGTCGAAGGCCAGCGCTGCGAATGCGGCGCCCACTTCGGCATCGCCCAGAACGACGGTGAACTCGTCCTCGCCGAAATGCGTCGTGACCAGCTCGCGCAGCAGCATCGACGTCGCGGGCGTCGTTTCCGAGGGCTTCAGCATCACGCGATTGCCCGCGGCAAGCGCCGCGATCGCCGGCGCGAGCGCGAGTTGCACCGGATAGTTCCACGGACTGATCACGCCGACCACGCCCAGGGGCTGATGTACGACGCTGGCCGACGCGGGCAGCAGGTGCCACGGGGTGGCGACGCGGCGGGGGCTCATCCAGTGCGGCAGGCGCCGGATCGCGTGGCGCGCTTCGGCGGCCACGACGTAGAGCTCGGCAAGCCTCGTCTCGTGCGATGAGCGATGCCCGAAATCGCGATTGATCGCCGCGGCCAGCGCATCTTCGTGCCGCGTGACGATGCCGAGCAGCCGCTCGAGCCGGTCCCGGCGCGCATCCCGGTCCGGGTAGCGATCAGACGCGAAAGCCTCGCGCTGGACGCGCAGGATCCGCGCAAGCTCCTCGGGATGCATGCCGCTAGCGCGCCGAGCGATCCGATCGCGCTTCGATCGCGAGCAGCGCTCGCTTGCGATCGAGCCCGCCCGCGTAGCCGGTCAACGCGCCGCCG
>JAGXBK010000052.1 GCA_018971195.1 Betaproteobacteria bacterium | reverse complement strand
ACGTGGTCCGTCCCCGTTTTTGCGGGAAAACGTGGTCCGTCCCTGTTTTTGCGCTTTACGCCTGAACGGCGGTTCGGGCCCGCGCCTCGTGGCTGTGGTCGGCGCCCAGCATCATGTACATCGCCGGCACCACGAACAGGGTGAACAGCGTTCCGATCGAAAGCCCCGTCGCGATCACCAACCCCATGTTGAAGCGGCTCACCGCGCCGGCGCCGCTGGCGGTGATCAGGGGCATCACGCCCAGCACCATCGCCGCCGTCGTCATCAGGATCGGACGCAAGCGCATTCCGGCGGCGTGCTCGATCGCCTCGCGCTTGCTGCGACCTGCGCGCTGCAGGTTGTTGGCGAACTCGACGATCAGGATGCCGTGCTTGGAGATGAGGCCGATCAGCGTGACCAGCCCCACCTCGGTGTAGATGTTGAGGGTCGCGCCGCCGACGCCGAGGTTGATGAACAGCAGCGCCCCCGAGATCGCCATCGGCACCGACACCAGGATGATGACCGGGTCGCGGAAGCTCTCGAATTGCGCCGCGAGCGCGAGGAAGATGATGACCAGCGCGAAGAAGAAGGTGAGCACGAGTCCGCCCGATTCCTGCACGAACTGGCGCGAAGGCCCGGAATAATCGAAGGTGTAGCCTGCCGGCAGCGTGCGCTGCGCAAGCAGCTTGAGATCTTCGAGCGCCTGCCCCTGCGACACGAACGGCAGCGGCACGCCCTGGATCGTGGCTGAATTGAGCTGCTGGAAGTGGCTGATGGTCTCGGGCTGCACGGTGTGCGTCAGATTCACGACGGTCGACAGCGGCACCATGCCGCCGCTGGCGCTGCGCAGGTAGTAGTTCCGGAGCTGGTCGGGGTTCAGGCGGAAGCGCTGCTCGACCTGCGGGATCACTTTGTACGAGCGGCCGGCGAGCTCGAAGAAATTCACGTATCCGCCCCCCAGCATCGCCGAGAGCGCATTGCCGATGTCCTGCATGGTCAGGCCGAGTTGCGCGGCCATGTTGCGGTCGACCTCGATGTTGGTCTGCGGCAGGTCGATGCGCAGGTCGGACTGCAGGAATATGTATTCGCCGCTGGCCAGCGCCGCCTGCAGGAACTGCTCCGACACTGCGTTGAGCTTGGAGAACGGATCGGTGGTGGTGATCACGAACTGGACCGGCAGGCCACGGGCACCCGGCAGCGACGGCGGCTGGAACAGCGCGTTCTGGGTGCCCGCGATCTGGTTCAATTGCTGCGAGACCGCGAACTGCAGGTCGGTCGCAGTCCTCTTGCGCTCGCTCCAGGGCTTGAGCACCATGCCGCCGATCACCTGCCCCGGCGTGTTGAGCTGGAACACGTGGTCGGTCTCGGGATATTTCTTGAATATGTCGTAGACCTGGTCGGCATAGAGCTGGCGCTGGTCGAGGGTCGCGGTCGGATTGTTGAACGAGACCTCGATCAGCACGCCCTGGTCTTCCTGCGGCGCGAGCTCGGCCTTCGAGGTTGCGTAGAGGTAGTAGATCGCGCCGAGGATGATGATCGCCATCACCGCGGTCACCGGCAGGTACTCGAGGGTGCCGTGCAGCATGCGCTCGTAGCTCTTGTGCAGGCGCTCGAAGCTGTGGTCGAGGAACAGGACCACGCGGTCCTGCCAGCTCCGGCTCTGCGGGTCGGGCGCCTTCAGAAGGCGCGAGCACATCATCGGCGACAAGGTAAGCGCGATGATCGCCGACATCGTGACCGTGCCCACCAGCGTGAAGGCGAACTCGGTGAACAGCGCGCCGGTCAGGCCCCCGAGAAAGCCGATCGGCACGTAGACGGCGATCAGCACGATCGTCATCGCGATGATCGGGTTGGCGAGCTCGCGGGCTGCTCGGAATGCCGCGTCCATGCGCGGCATGCCCTCCTCGAGGTGGCGGCTCACGTTCTCGACGACGATGATCGCGTCGTCGACGACCAGGCCGATGGCCAGCACGATGGCGAGCAGCGTCAGCAGGTTGATCGAGTAGCCCAGCGCCAGCATCACGGTGAACGTGCCGACGATGGAGAGCGGGATCGCCACCAGCGGGATGATCACCGAGCGCAGCGACCCGAGGAACACCAGCACCACGGCGGTGACGATGAGGATCGCCTCGATCAGCGTCTTCACGACCTCGTCGATCGACGAGTTCACGAACCGGGTCGAATCGTAGACGATCGTGCCCTTGAGGCCCGCCGGCAGCCCCGACTGCACCTCGGGGAACGCATTGCGCACGCGGGCGATCACATCGAGCAGGTTGGCCGCGGGCGCCACCTGGATGCCGATGTAGACGGCGGTGGTGCCGTCGAAAGCGACCGTGGTGTCGTAGTTGTCCGCGCCCAGCGACACCTCGGCGACGTCCTTGAGCCGCACGACCTGGCCGGAGACCGACTTCACCACCATGTCCCTGAAACCGGCGAGCGACTTCAGGTCGGTGCTCGCCGACAGGTTGACCTGGACCATTCGGCCCTTGGTGTTGCCGGTCGCCGCGAGGAAGTTGTTGGCGGCCAGGGCCGAGTACACGTCGGCTGCGGTGAGCCCGTAGGCGGCGAGCTTCTGCGGGTTGAGCCATGCCCTGAGCGCAAAGTTCTTGGCGCCGAGGATCTCGGCGGTCTGGACGCCGTCGATCGCCTGCAGCTTGGGCTGCACGGCGCGGACCAGGTAGTCGGTGATCTGGTTGGGCTTCAGCACGTCGCTGTAGAAGCCCATGTACATGGCATCGATCGTCTGGCCGATCGACACCGACAGCACCGGCTTCTGCGCCTGCGGGGGAAGCTGATTCAGCACCGAGTTGACCTTGGTGTTGATCTCGGTGAGCGCTTTGTCCGGGTCGTAGTTGAGACGCAGGTTGGCGGTGATGGTGCTGGCGCCCTGCACGTTCGACGACGTCATGTAGTCGATGCCGCTGGCCTGGGCGATCGCGTTCTCCAGTGGCGTCGTGATGAAGCTCGCCACCAGGTTCGCGTCGGCGCCGGGGTAGGCGGTGGCGACCGTGACCACGGCGTTCTGGGTGTACGGGTACTGCAGTACCGGCAGCAGTCCGACCGAGCGCAGTCCGAGCACGAGGATCACCAGGCTGACCACGGTGGCCAGCACCGGGCGCTCGATGAAGAGGTCGGTGAATTTTTTCTTCATGGGGGGCTGCGCCGCGAGCTGCGGAGCGTTCAGCTGTTGGGCACCTGCGTGCTCGGATTGTCGGACGGCTGGACGCTGTTGTTGACGTTGATCGGGGTGCCGTTGCGAAGCTTGAGCTGCCCCGCGGTCACCACCGACTCCCCGGGCTTCACGCCGGTGACGATCGCGACCTGGTCGCCGCGGGTGAGTCCCGGCGTGACGAAGCGCTGCTCGGCCGAGAGCTTCGGCTTGCCGTCGGGGCCCTTGCCTTCGTCCTTGACGATGTACACCGTCGCGCCATAGGGGTTGTAGGCGATCGCTGCGTTGGGCAGCGTCACGTAATCCTTGGCCTCACCCTGCGTGATGCTCAGGGTCGCGAACACGCCGGGCAGGAGCTCGCCTTTGGGATTGGGAACGCGTGCGCGCACCTTGAGATTGCGGGTGTTGGCATCGACCTGCGGCTCGATCGCCATGATGGTCGCGTCGAAGGTCTTCCCCGGGACGGCGCTGGTCTGCAATCCGATCTTCATGCCGATGCGGATCAGCTCGATCTGGTTCTGCGGGACCGTGAAATCGACCTCCATGGGATCGAGCTTCTGCAGCGTGACGACCGCGGTGCCGGGGGCCAGGTACTGGCCGAGATTCACCTGCCGGATGCCGAGCTGGCCGGAGAACGGCGCCGCGATGGTCTTCTGCGCGATCAGCGACTTTTGCGCCGCCACCTGCGCCTGCGCCCCCTTGAGCGTCGCCGCGTCGTTGTCGACCGTCGCCTGCGCGATCGCCCGCACCTTGAGCTGCGCCTCGTCGCGTTTGAGGTTGAGCGCAGCGAGCGCGGCCTGTGCCTCGAGCTGTGCGAGCTGGGCCCGGAGCGGCGACGGATTGAGCTCGACCAGCGGCTGCCCGGCGCGCACCTTGGCGCCCGAATCGAAATGGATGGCCGTGACCAGCCCGCTGACCTCGGCGCTCAACGACGCCTGCTCGCTCGCCTGCAGCGTCCCCAGCGCCTCGACCGTCGGCTGCCATGAGGACGTCTTCGCGACGATCGTCGACACGGTCTGCGGCGGTATGCCACCGCCCCGCATCGCCTTGGTGATCATCTTGGTCTTGAACAGGTTGAAGCCCACCACGCCGCCGACCACCACGAAGGCGATGACGAGCATGATGATCATCCGTTTGGCGATCCCTTTGGCCATCGGTCACTCCGTTCTTGCGATTCCGTTCGCGCCGGCAACGGCGAGCGTGCCGCCACCCATCGCCTGGTAGAGCGCTGCGCTGTCGGCGAGGCGCTGCGCCTGCACGCCGATCAGGCCGACGCGCGTCTGCTGCGCCTGCTGCTGGGCGATCAGCAGCTGCAGATAGCTGGAGGCGCCGAGCTCGTATTGCTGCTCGGCGAGCTTCAGCGACTCCTGCGCTGAAGCGTCGGCCGTGGACTGCGCTGCGAGGGCCTGCGCATCGTTGTCCAGCGCGCGCAGCGCATCGGCCACGTTGCGCAACGCCTGCAGCACCGTCTGCCGGTAGTTGGCCCCCGCCGCCTGCAGGCTGGCCTCGGCCGCGTTGGTCGCCGACTCGAGCCCGGCATTGAACAGCGGCTGTGCGAGCTGCCCGGCCAGCGTCCACACCAGGGTCCCCGGGCCGAACAGTCCGCCGATGGTCAGCGCCTGCGTGCCGAGGTTCGCGCTCAGGTTGATCTGGGGATAGAGATCGGCCACGGCCACGCCGTACTGGGCGGTGGCCACATGCAGCAATGCAGCGGAGGCCTGGATGTCGGGCCGCTGCCGGACGAGCTCGGAAGGCACGACGACCGGCAGCGAGACCGGCAGCCGGAACTCCGGCAGGGTGAAGCGCGGGATGTCGACCGCTCCCGGTGCCTGGCCGACGAGGATCGCCAGCAGGTGGTCGGCCTGCTGCAGCCGGTTGACCAGCGGCGGCAGGGTCGCGCGCGCCTGCTCGACCTGGGTCTGGAGCGCCAGCACCTCGGGCCTGGCCGACGCCCCGAGGTCGAATCGCTTGCGCGCGATGTCGAGCTGGTCCTGCTGTGCCTTCAGGATCGTCTGGGTCGCCTGGATCTGCGCGGCGAGTTGTGCCTGGCTGAATGCCGTGGTCGCGATGTTGGCCGCCAGCGTCAGTCGCGCCCCCGCGAGCTGGTATCCCTGGTAGTCGGCTTGCGCGGCCAGCGCTTCCAGCGCGCGGCGGTTGCCGCCGAAGAGGTCGAGGTTGTAGTTGACCGCGACCCCGACGTTGTAGAGGCTGTAGAGGTTGTGGGTGGCGTTGCGCTGGCCGGTGCTCGACGAATCGGCCTCGTTGCGGCTGGCCGCGAGCTTGGCGCCGAGCGTCGGGTACAGCGTCGAGCCCGCCTGCGCGGCATAGGTCTGCTGCGCCTGGCGCAGCGTCGCCTCCGCCGCCGCCAGCGTCGGGCTGTGCTCGAGCGCCTGGGCGACGAGTTCGTCGAGCCGCTTCGAGCCGAACTCGCGCCACCATTCGGCGGGGGCGCTCGCTTCGGGCACGAAGCGCTGCGCCGCGCCGAGCGCGCCTGGCGCCGACGCCGTGCCTGTCGGCAGCGTCTCGCGCGTGTAGCCGGCGACACCGGGTGCGGCAGGCGTCCTGAAGTTCGGCCCGACCGTCGTACAACCGGCCAGGAGCGCGGTGCCTGCGATCAGCCAGATGACGCACCGAGGCCCAATCGATCGAAGCATGACCTTCGTTACCTGAGGATCCGTCGTTAAGCTTAATCGGAACCGAATTGGCACAGTTGCTTTACTATGCCAACTTATATCGTAATCCGGCCAAACGACTGCAATGAATCGAGCGACCCTCTCCTGTGACCTGCGCCAGATGATCGACGGTGTGGGGGGCGCCGAGCTCATCGCCGTCAATGTGCGCAACGACGTCGCATTCGATGCGACCCCGCACGCACACGCGCGCGGAACCCTGTTCCTGCTCACCGAGGGCCTGGTGGCCGTGGAGACGGCCCGCGGGCGTTTCCTCGCTCCGCCGCGGGGCATCGGCTGGATGCCGCCCGGCGTGCCGCATTCGGTGCAATCCTACGGGCCGACCGCCGGCTTTGGCGCCTTTCTCGCCGTCGAGTTCACCGGTGACCTGCCGGCCGAACCGACCAGCTTCGAGGCCAGCCCACTGGCGGTACTGGTGATGCAGCGTGCGGTCGACTGGCGGCCCGACGCGCCGCTCGATCCGGTGCAGATGCGCCTGTTGCTGGTGCTGCTCGACGAGATCCGCCAGTCGCCGACCAAGCCGTTGCAGCTCCCGTGGCCGGCGGATGCCCGCCTGCTCGCGATCGCGCGCGAAATGCTGGCCGACGTAGCCAACCCGCGGCGCCTCGATCAATGGGCGCAATGGGCCGACATGAGCCCGCGGACGCTCTCCCGCAGGTTCGTGCAGGAGACCGGCATGACCTACGCCCAATGGCGGCGCTGGGCACGGCTCACCCACGCGCTCGAGTGGCTCGCCACCGGACGCTCGGTCAAGCACGTGGCGCTGTCGCTGGGCTACGACAGCGTCAGCGCTTTCATCAAGGTGTTCCGCGAGACCCTGGGCGCGACGCCTGCGGCGTATTTCCAGAGCCGCAACCCGGAACGCACGCGGGAGCGCGCGCCGGCAACGCGGCATAATGCCGTTCTTGCGACACACGCAGAGGGTAACGCGCATGCGGGCGATTGAGCGCGTCGGCGTCATCGGCGCCGGCACGATGGGCAACGGCATCGCGCAGGCCTGCGCCGTCGCGGGCATCGAGGTCGTGATGATCGACGTCGCCCACGACGCGATCGCGCGCGGGCTCGCATCCATCGAGGCCAGCCTCAGCCGGCTGCAGAAGAAGGACAGGATCACGGCCGAGGCGGCACGCGCCGCGCTCGCGCGCGTGCACGGTGCGACCGACGATGCCGAGCTCGAAGGCGCGGGCCTGATCGTCGAGGCCGCGACCGAGAGCCTCGAACTCAAGCTGCGCATCCTTAGGCGGGCCGACGAGATCGCCGATGCCGGCACCATCCTGGCATCGAACACGTCGTCGATCTCGATCACGGCGCTCGCCGCGGTCGTCCGCGCCCCCGATCGATTCCTGGGCATGCACTTCTTCAATCCGGTGCCGATGATGGCGCTGGTCGAGCTGATCCGCGGCCTGCAGACGTCGGAGGCGACGGTGGCCGCCGCGCGCGCCTTTGCCGAGCGCCTGGGCAAGACGCCGATCGTCGTGAAGAACAGCCCCGGCTTCGCCGTCAACCGGATCCTGTGCCCGATGATCAACGAGGCGATCTTCGCGCTGCAGGAGGGCCTCGCGTCCGCCGAGGATATCGACAACGGCATGCGGCTCGGCTGCAACCATCCGATCGGCCCGCTGGCGCTCGCCGACATGATCGGGCTCGACGTGATGCTTGCCGTGATGAATGTCTTCTATGCGGATTTCAACGATCCGAAATACCGCCCGGCGCCACTGCTGAAGGAGATGGTCGCGGCGGGCTACCTGGGCCGCAAGGCCGGACGCGGGTTCTACCGGTACGACACCTGAGCGATCTCTGAGCCCTGCCTCCTGGAGGCTCCTGGCGAGCGGGCAGCAGGTAGCGTCGCCCCCCGTCGGCGCGGAGCCCTACCCTTCGAAAGTCCTCAGGCCCGGAAGGTCGACGACCGTCACCCCGCCGTAATCGATGCGCAGCAGCCCGGCCTGCTCGAGGACCTTCAGCGCCTGGTTGACGCGCTGGCGCGACAGGCCCACCAGCTGCCCCAGCTCCTCCTGCGACACCGGAAGCGACGCTCCCACGCGTGGATAGAGGACCGGATTGAACAAGCCGGCGAGCGAGCGTGCGAGCCGCGCGTCGGGGCCGAGCAGCCGGTCGTGCTCGACCATGCCGATGAACTGGCCCAGGCGCTCGTTCAACTGCGTTATCAGGAAGCGGTTGAAGGCGACGCTGTGGTCGAGCAGCGCCATGAACGTCGCGCGCGGCATGTACGCGATCGCGCTGTCGCGCAGCGCAACGATGTCGTAGCGGCGCGGCTCGTCCTTCAGCAGCGACCCTTCGCCGAACCAGCCGCCGGCCCCGATCCCGGTGAAGCTCGTCGGCTTGCCGTCGGCGGATACGTTGGCCATCTTGACCAGGCCGTCGATGACGCCGATCCAGTGCTCGACGCGCTCGCCGCGCCGGCAGACCAGGCTGCCGGTCGGGCAGGGCCGCGCGACGGTCTCGGCCTCCACCCTGGCGCGCAGCACGGGCGTCAGCGTCGCCATCCAGTTGCTGTCGTTCAGCAGGTCGTTCAACGTGCGCATGGCGGGATTGTCGGCCAGACGACAACCGGGGCTGTCCCGATCGCTTACCTTGGCGTACGCGCACGTTGCGTGGGCGTTCGCATCGAACGTACCATAGCCAGCCGCAACCCACTTCCCGCCGTCGCGAAGGGGCAGGGGCGCGGATCCTGCGCAAGGCGACGAATCTCGATTGCATCCGCCCGAAGCCGGGTGCGGTGCATCGCGGAGGATGGGAGGATGGAGGAGCGCCTGGACACCTTTCCGCGGCTCTTGCTGCATCATGCGCGCACGCGCCCCGATGCGCCGGCGACCCGCGAGAAGGACCTCGGCATCTGGCAGACCTGGACCTGGCGCCAGGTTGCCGACGAGGTGCGGGCGCTGGCCTGCGGGCTCGCCGCCCAGGGCTTCGGGCGCGGCATGCACCTCGCGATCGTCGGCGACAACCGGCCCCGGCTCTACTGGGCGATGATCGCCGCCGAGGCGCTGGGCGGCGTGCCGGTTCCGATGTACCAGGACGCGCCCGCCGCCGAGTTCGTCTTCGTCCTGAACGACGCCGAGATCGTCTACGCGCTGGTCGAGGATCAGGAGCAGGTCGACAAGCTGCTCGAAGCGAAGGCGCAGGTTCCGACGCTCGCGCACATCTACTACGACGATCCGCGCGGGATGCGGAACTACGAAGGCGTCACGAGCTTCGAGCGCCTGCTGGAGCTGGGCCGCGAGTTCGACCGCGCGCATCCGGGCTTCTACGACGAGCAGGTCGCGCTCGGCCGCGGCGACGACGTGTCGGGGATGCTCTACACGTCGGGCACGACCGGCCGGCCCAAGGGTGTGCGCCAGACCCATGCCGCGTTCATCGCGGCGGCGAAAGGAAGCGCCGGATTCGACCGGCTGCAGCCGTCCGACAACGTGCTTTCCTACCTGCCGATGGCCTGGGTCGGCGACCACTTGTTCTCCTACGCGCAGTGGCTCTACGTCGGGTTCACGATCAACTGCCCCGAATCCGGCGAGACGGTGATGATCGACCTGCGCGAGATCGGGCCCACGTACTATTTCGCGCCGCCGCGGATCTTCGAGAACCTGCTGACCCAGGTGATGATCCGGATGGAGGACGCCGGGCGGGTCAAGCGCTCGCTGTTCCGGCATTTCGTCGACGTCGCGCGGCGTTGCGGCGCCGAGATCCTCGACGGCAAGCCGGTCGCGCCGGGCGACCGGCTGCAGTACGCGCTCGGCAACCTGCTCGTCTACGCGCCGTTGCGCAACGTGCTGGGCATGAGCCGCATTCGCGTCGCCTACACGGCGGGGGCGGCGATCGGCCCCGACCTGTTCCGCTTCTACCGCTCGATCGGCATCAATCTCAAGCAGCTCTACGGCTCGACCGAGACCTGCGCCTACGTCTGCCTGCAGGCGGATCGCGGCGTGAAGCTCGACGGCGTCGGGATCCCGGCGCCGGGCGTCGAGCTCCGCATCGGCGGCAACGGCGAGGTGCTGGTGCGCGGGCCGATGTTGCTGAAGGAATACTACAAGCGGCCCGACGCCACCGCCGAGTCGATCGATGCCGCGGGCTACTTTCATACCGGCGACGCGGGGTACATCGACGACGATGGCCAGTTGCGGATCATCGATCGCGCGAAGGATGTCGGAAAGCTCGCTTCCGGCGCGCTGTTCGCCCCCAACTACATCGAGAACAAGCTCAAGTTCTTTCCGCACATCAGGGAGGCGGTTGCGTTCGGCGACGGCCGCGACCATGTCTGCGCATTCATCAACATCGACGTCGGATCGGTCGGCAACTGGGCCGAGCGCCGCGGACTGCCGTACTCGGGCTACACCGACCTCGCCGCCAAGCCCGAGGTCTACGCGCTGATCCGCGAATGCGTCGAGCAGGTCAACGCGCAGCTCGCGGGCGAGCCGGGTCTCGCCGATTCCCAGGTGCGTCGCTTCCTGGTGCTGCACAAGGAGCTCGATCCCGACGACGACGAGCTGACGCGCACGCGCAAGGTGCGCCGCGGCTTCATCGCCGAGAAATACGCGGTGCTGATCGAAGCCCTCTATGCGGGGCGCACGGTCCAGCACGTCGAGACGCTCGTGAAGTTCGAGGACGGTCGCTCCGGCATCGTTGCCGCGGACCTGCGCATCGAAGACGCGGCAACGTTCCCCGCACAGTCGGCGAAGGCGGCCTAGGCCGGGCGCGCGGACGACGACACGATGACGACGTCTGCGCGCAGCCCCGGCGACGTGATCCTCGCGCTGGAGCACATCTCGCTGTCGTTCGGCGGCGTCAACGCGCTGTCCGACATCAGCTTCGACGTGCGCGAGCACGAGGTGCGGGCCATCATCGGCCCCAATGGCGCCGGCAAGAGCTCGCTGCTGAACGTGATCAACGGCGTCTATCGCCCGCAGCACGGGACGATCCTGTGGCGCGCCCGGCGCCGGCACGGCATGAACTCGCACGACGCCGCGGCGGCCGGCATCGCACGCACGTTCCAGAACATCGCGCTGTTCAAGGGCATGAGCGTGCTCGACAACATCATGACGGGCCGCAACCTCAGGATGAAGGCGAGCTTCCTCGAGCAGGCGGTCTGGATCGGCCGCGCGCGCCGCGAGGAGCTTGAGAACCGCGCCAAGGTCGAGCAGATCATCGACTTCCTCGAGATCCAGCACATCCGCAGGACCCCGGTGGGGCGCCTGCCCTACGGCCTGCAGAAGCGCGTCGAGCTCGCGCGCGCCCTCGCCGCCGAGCCGTCACTGCTGCTGCTCGACGAGCCGATGGCCGGGATGAACGTCGAGGAGAAGCAGGACATGTGCCGCTTCATCCTCGACGTCAACGAGCAGTACGGGACGACGATCGTGCTGATCGAGCACGACATGGGCGTGGTGATGGACATCTCGGACCGCGTCGTCGTGCTCGACTACGGCAGGAAGATCGGCGACGGCGAGCCCGCGGAGATCCGCGGCAACCAGGCGGTGATCGACGCCTACCTCGGAGTCGCTCACTGATGAGCTTCTTCTTCGAAGTCCTGATCGCGGGTCTGCTGTCCGGCGTCATGTATTCACTGGTCGCGCTGGGCTTCGTGCTGATCTACAAGGCGTCGGGTGTCTTCAATTTCGCGCAGGGCTCGCTGGTGTTCTTCGCCGCGCTCACCTTCGTCGGCCTGATGGAGCACCACCTGTCGTTCGGCGTCGCGCTGGTCGTGACGCTGCTGGTGATGATCGCCGTGGGGCTTGCCATCGAGCGCTTCGTGCTGCGTCCGCTGGTGAACCAGCCGCAGATCTCGCTGTTCATGGCGACCATCGGCCTGTCGTTCTTCATCGAGGGGCTCGCGCAACTCGTGTGGGGCGCGAGCGTGCGCGGGCTGGACCTCGGCATCCAGGACGAGCCGATCAATTGGGTCTCCGACCGGACCGGGATCAACATCTCCAAGTTCGACCTGATGGCCGCGGGCATCGCCGCGGTGCTGGTCGTGGCGCTGGCGCTGTTCTTCAACCGCACGCGCATCGGCCGCGCGCTGCGCGCAGTCGCCGACGACCACCAGGCAGCGCTCGCGGTCGGCATTCCGCTGCAGCAGATCTGGGCGATCGTGTGGGCGGTCGCGGGCTTCGTGGCGCTGGTCACCGGGCTGCTGTGGGGGGCCCGCAACGGCGTGCAGTTCGCGCTGACCTTCGTCGCGCTGAAGGCGCTGCCGGTGCTGATCCTCGGCGGCTTCGATTCGATCCCTGGGGCGATCGTCGGCGGGCTGATCATCGGCGCGACCGAGAAGCTCGCCGAGGTCTTCGTCGGCCCTTACGTCGGCGGCGGGATCGAGGGCTGGTTCCCCTACGTGTTCGCGCTGATGTTCCTGCTGGTCCGGCCCGAGGGGCTGTTCGGCGAAAAGATCATCCGCAGGATCTAGGAAAGCCCGCGACATGCTCTACCGCGAAGCCGGACAGTTCAAGGAGACCTACGCCGCCGACTCGGCGATCTTTCCGATCCTCCAGGACCGCGTCGGCGTCGCGCTGATCGTGCTGGTCGCGTTCGTCGTGATCCCGCTGGTGGCGAGCCCCTACCTGTTCTCGGCGATCCTCATTCCCTGCCTGATTCTCTCGCTCGCCGCACTCGGACTCAACCTGCTGACCGGCTATGCGGGCCAGCTTTCGCTGGGTGCCGCGGCGTTCATGGCGGTCGGGGCGTTCATGTCCTACAATTTCGCGTTGCGGGTTCCGCACATTCCGCTGCTGCTCGCCTTCGTCGGCGGCGGCCTGTCGGCGGCGGCGGTGGGCATCCTCTTCGGACTGCCGAGCCTGCGCATCCGCGGCTTCTATCTCGCCGTCGCGACGCTGGCCGCGCAGTTCTTCATCGTGTGGTGCCTGACGAAAGTGGGCTGGTTCACGAACTACAATCCATCGGGCGTGATCACCGCGCAGGCGATCGTCATCGCGGGCTACACGTTCGACTCTCCGCAGGAGAAATACCTGCTGGTGCTGTCGATCGTGGCGGTGATGGCGCTGGCCGCCAAGAACATGGTGCGCGGCAACATCGGGCGGCAGTGGATGGCGATTCGCGACATGGACGTCGCGGCCGAGGTGATCGGCATCCGGCCGATGCGGAGCAAGCTGCTCGCGTTCGCGATCAGCTCGTTCTACTGCGGCGTCGCCGGCGCGCTGTTCGCCTACGCCTACCTCGGCACCGTCGAGCCCGAGGCCTACAGCCTCGACCTGTCGTTCCGCATCCTGTTCATGATCATTATCGGCGGCATCGGCACGGTGATGGGTGCGTTCCTCGGCAGCGCGTTCATCATCATGATCCCGATCGCGCTTTCCACCTTCGTCGGGTTCCTCGACGACACGCTGCACCTCGGCGTGCCGAGCAGCGTCTCGTCGAACCTCGAGCTGATGGTGTTCGGGGCATTGATCATCTTCTTCCTGATCGTCGAGCCGTACGGGCTCGCGCGCATCTGGCAGATCGGCAAGGAGAAGCTCAGGCTGTGGCCGTTCCCGCATTGATGTCGACGCGGTTTCATTCCGGCCCGCAGGCGGGCCAGTGACGCACCAAAGGAGGAAGTCATGAAGTGGTTCCTGCGAGTGTTGGTGGGTATCGCCCTCGCGGCCGCGGCAAGCGTCGCGACCGCGCAGGGCGAGCAGTTCATTCCGCTGCTTTCGTACCGCGTGGGTCCCTACGCGGCCGGCGGCTCGGGCTATTTCGGCGGCGCCATCGACTATTTCACGCTGGTCAACATGAACGGCGGCATCAACGGGGTGAAGATCCTGTGGGAGGAGTGCGAGACCGAGTACAACGCGGCGCGCGGCGTCGAGTGCTACGAGCGGCTCAAGACCCGCCACGGCGGCGCGAGCACGGTGGAGCCGCTGTCCACCGGCATTGCCTACGGGCTGTTCGAGCGCGTCGCGCAGGACAAGATCCCGATGACGACCAACGGCTACGGCCTCGCGATCTCCGCCGACGGCCGCGTCTTCCCCTGGGTGTTCCCGCTGGGCACCACGTACTGGGACCAGGCAGCCGCGATGGTCGCGTATCTCGGCCAGAAGTCGGGCGGGGAAGCCAAGCTCAAAGGCAAGAAGATCGCCTTCCTGTACCACGATTCGGCCTACGGCAAGGAGCCGATCCCGGTGCTGGACGCACTGGCCGCCCGCGACGGCTTCACGCTGATCAAGATTCCGATCACGCCCCCGGGCAACACCCAGGAATCGCAGTGGCTGCAGGTGCGCCAGCAGAATCCCGACTACGCGATCCTGTGGGGTTTCGGCGTGATGAATCCGGTCGCGATCAAGACCGCCGCGAAGCTGGGCTATCCGCGTGACCGCATCCTCGGCGTCTGGTGGGCCGGCTCCGAAGAGGACGTGATTCCCGCGGGGGCGGCGGCCAAGGGCTACGTCACCGCGGCGTTCTCGGCGGGCGGCACGAACTTCCCGGTCATGCAGGAGATCGTGAAGAAGGTCTACGGCGCGGGCAAGGGCAACCTCGAAGACAAGTCGCGCATCGGCTCGATGTACCACACCCGCGGCGTCACCTACGGGATCATGATCGTCGAGGCGATCCGCCAGGCGCAGGGTCATTTCGGGAAGGGCAAGGTGATGACGCCCGAGCAGGTGCGCTGGGGCCTCGAGCACATCGACCTGACCGAGGCGCGGCTCAAGGCACTGGGCGCAGCGGGACTGTTTCCACCCGTGAAGACGAGCTGCGCCGATCACGAGGGCTCGGGCATGGTCAAGTTCCAGCAATGGGACGGCAAGGAGTTCAAGACGCTGACGCCGTTCATGGCCGGAGACCGCGCTTTCGTGCACCAGATGGTCGTGCAGGGCGCCGACAAGTACGCGGCCGAGAAGAAGATCACGCCGCGCGACTGCAGCAAGGAGATGTGATTCGCGCGTCCGCAGGGCGGCCCGACCGGCCGCCCTGCGGAGCGTGGAGGCACGCGAGATGAGCGCACAACCCGATCCGGGGCGGCAGGTCGCGCTGTCCGTCAACAACATCGAGGTCATCTACGACCATGTGATCCTCGTCCTTCGCGGCGTGTCGCTCGAGGTTCCCGAGGGCGGGATCGTCGCGCTGCTCGGCGCCAACGGCGCTGGCAAGACCACGACGCTGAAGGCGATCTCGAACCTGCTGCATGCCGAGCGCGGCGAGGTTACGAAGGGCGCGATCGAGTTCCGCGGCCAGCGGGTCGACCGGCTGACGCCCAACGACCTGGTGCGCCGCGGCGTGTGCCAGGTGATGGAAGGGCGTCACTGCTTCGCACACCTGACGGTCGAGGAGAACCTGCTGACCGGGGCGTTCACCCGCAAGGGCTCGCGCGCGGACATCGCGCAGGCGCTGGACAAGGTCTACCACTATTTCCCCCGGCTCAAGGAGCGGCGCGCAAGCCTCGCCGGCTACACGTCGGGTGGCGAGCAGCAGATGACTGCGCTCGGGCGCGCGCTGATGGCGCAGCCGGCGATGATCCTGCTCGATGAGCCGTCGATGGGGCTGGCGCCGCAGATCGTCGAGGAGATCTTCGAGATCGTCGGTGACCTGAACGCCCGCGAGGGCGTGTCGTTCCTGCTCGCGGAGCAGAACACGATGGTCGCGCTGCGATACGCGAACTACGGCTACATCCTCGAGAATGGCCGAGTGGTGATGGACGGGCAGGCCTCCGAGCTCGCGAACAACGAGGACGTCAAGGAGTTCTACCTCGGGCTGTCGACGGCCGGGCGCAGGAGCTTCCGCGACGTCAAGCATTACCGCCGCCGCAAGCGCTGGCTCGCATGACGAACGAGCATTACGACGACCTGGAAACGCGCGATCCGGAGCGGCGCGAGCGCGAGCAGTTCGCGCAGCTCGCGCGCCAGCTCGCCTACGCCAGGGAGCGATCGCCTGCGTTCGCGAAATCGCTGGCCGGGGTCGACCCTGCCGAGATCACGTCGCGCGAGGCGCTGGCGAGGCTGCCGGTGCTGCGCAAGTCGCAGCTCGCGGAGCTGCAGAAGGACCAGCCTCCCTTCGGCGGGCTGGCCGCGACACGCTGGGGCGCCGTGCGCCGCGTATTCGCCTCGCCGGGTCCGATCTACGAGCCGGAAGGGGCGGCGGCCGATTACTGGCGATTCGCGCGCGGCCTGCATGCCGCGGGATTCCGCGCCGGCGATCTCGTGCACAACTGCTTCTCCTACCACTTCACGCCGGCGGGCTCGATGTTCGAGACGGCTGCCCACGCGCTGGGCTGCGCAGTGTTTCCGGGCGGCACCGGCCAGACCGAGCAGCAGATCGCCGTGATTGCAGCTCTGAAGCCCGACGCCTACACGGGCACGCCGTCGTTCCTGCGCATCATCCTCGAGCGTGCCGACGAGCTCGGCGTGCGCCTGTCGAGCCTCGTCAAGGCGCTGGTATCCGCAGAGCCGTTCCCGCCGTCCTCGCGCGACGCGCTGGCGGCGCGCGGGATCGCGGCATTCCAGGTCTACGGAACGGCCGATGTCGGTGCGATCGCCTACGAGACGCCTGCGCGCGACGGCTTGGTCGTCGACGAAGGGGCGCTGGTCGAGATCGTGCATCCCGGCACCGGCGATCCGGTGGCGCCGGGCGAGGTCGGAGAGGTCGTCGTCACGCCGCTGTCGAACGCTGACTATCCGCTGATCCGCTACGGCACCGGGGACCTTTCGGCGGCGCTCGCCGGCACGTCGGCCTGTGGCCGCACGAACATGCGCATCAAGGGCTGGCTCGGTCGCGCGGACCAGGCGACCAAGGTCAAGGGCATGTTCGTGCACCCGGGGCAGGTGGCGGCGATCGTCAAGCGCCATCCCGAGGTCCGCCGCGCGCGGCTCGTCGTCGACAATCCCGGCGGCAACGACCGGATGATCCTCCACGTCGAGGTCTCGGGTGTCGCACCGTCGCTCGCCGAGTCGATCGTCGAATCGATCCGCGACGTGACCAAGCTTCGCGGCGAGGTCACGTTCCGCACCGCCCAAGAGCTGCCCGACGACGGCAAATTGATCGACGACCTGCGCAAGCTCGAGTAGCAGGCATCCTGCCGGCGTGCAGCGATGGCTGCGGCGGCCGGCGTCCCGGCTCCGGGGCCCTGACGGCGCGAAGGCTCGTGCTAGCATTGCCGCTCCCCCGATTGCCTCGACCCGGCCGTGACTCCGACCGCAGCATCCGAGCCCCTTTCGCCGCTGCAGGACCATACGCTGCGCGACATCGCGGCTTCCGGCGTGGTCAGGGTGTTCCCCAAGCACACGATTCTGATCAACGAGGGCGACGTCGGCGACGCCCTCTATGTGGTGCTGTCCGGACGTGTCAAGGTCTACGCGAGCAACGAGGCCGGGCGCGAGTTCGTCATCGATTTCCACGGGCCCGGGGAATACGTCGGGGAAATGTCGCTGGATGGCGCGCCGCGCTCCGCGTCGGTGATCACGGTCGAGCCGACGACCTGCGCCGTGGTCAACCGCGCGCAGTTCCGAGACTTCATCCTCGCGCATCCCGATTTCGCGATGCACCTGATCGAGCGGTTGATCCACCGTGTCCGCGTCACGACCAGCAACCTGAAGAGCCTCGCGCTGTCGGACGTCTATGGCCGCCTTGCGCGACTCCTGAATGCGCTCGTGCAGAATATCGACGGCAAGCTTGTCGTGCCCGAGAAGCTGACGCAACAGGACATTGCCGATCGCGTCGGCGCGTCGCGCGACATGATCGGCAAGCTGATGAAGGACCTGGTCGGCGGCGGATATCTCGCCGTCGAGGACCGTACGATCACGATCCTCAAGAAGCTGCCCACCGGCTGGTAGCCCCGACGAAAAACAGGGACGCACCACGTTTATAAACAGGGACGCACCACGTTTTCCCATGCCGTTGTGCGTAGGCGCATCAACGTGGGGGAAAACGTGGTGCGTCCCTGTTTATAAACGTGGTGCGTCCCTGTTTTTGGCGTGGCGCTACTTGTCGACGCCGCCAAAGCATACGTACTTGACCTCGACGAACTCCTCGACGCCGTACTTCGAGCCCTCGCGGCCGAGCCCCGACTGCTTCATGCCGCCGAAAGGCGCGACCTCGGTGGTGATCAGCCCGGTGTTGACGCCGACCATCCCGTACTCCAGCGCCTCGGCGACGCGCCAGATCCGGCCGATGTCCCGGCTGTAGAAATACGAAGCGAGCCCGAACTCGCTGCGATTCGCGAGCTCGACCACCTCGGCGTCGTCGCGGAACCGGATCAGCGGCGCGACCGGACCGAAGGTCTCCTCGCGGAAGATCTGCATCTCCGGGGTGACGCCGGTCAGCACCGTGGGCTCGTAGAACGTTCCACCCAGGGCATGCCGCCTGCCGCCGGTGACGACCTTCGCACCGAGCGCCTTCGCGTCGCGGACGTGCTCCTCGACCTTGGCAATGGCCTCGGCGTTGATCAGGGGCCCTTGCGTGACGCCAGCCTCGGTGCCGCCCCCGACCTTGAGTGCACCCACGCGTGCGGCGAGCTTCTGAGCGAACGCGTCGTAGACCTTCTCGTGGACGAAAAAGCGGTTCGCGCAGACGCAGGTCTGGCCGGCATTGCGGTACTTGGAGACGATTGCGCCCTCGGCCGCGGCGTCGAGGTCGGCGTCGTCGAACACGATGAACGGCGCATTGCCGCCGAGCTCCAGCGAGATCTTCTTGATCGTCGGCGCCACCTGCTTCATCAGCAGCCGGCCGACCTCGGTCGAGCCGGTGAACGAAAGCTTGCGCACCACCGGATTGGCGCACAGCTCGCCGCCGATCGACGGCGCGTCGCCGGTGATCACGTTCAGCACGCCCGGCGGGAAGCCAGCGCGGTGCGCGAGTTCGGCCAGCGCGAAGGCCGAGAACGGCGTCGCCTCGGCAGGCTTGATGACGACCGTGCAGCCCGCCGCGAGCGCGGGGGAGACCTTGCGCGTGATCATCGAGCTCGGGAAGTTCCAGGGTGTGATCGCCGCGCACACGCCCACCGGTTCCTTGATGACCACCAGCCGCCGGTCGTTGGCGATCGTCGGGATCACGTCGCCGTAGATGCGCCTCGCCTCCTCGGCGAACCATTCGATGTACGCGGCGCCGATCGTGATCTCGCCTTTCGCCTCGGCGAGAGGCTTGCCCTGCTCGCTGGTGAGGATCAGCGCAAGGTCATCGGCATTCGCGAGCTCCAGGTCGTTCCACCTTCGCAGAATGGACGAGCGCTCCCTGGCCGTCTTCGCCCGCCATCCCGGCCACGCGCGGCTCGCCGCGTCGATGGCGCGCTTCGTTTCG
>JAGXBK010000215.1 GCA_018971195.1 Betaproteobacteria bacterium | reverse complement strand
CAAGGCGAAGGCGGTTCCGCCCAATTATTACCGCTCTGACCCCAATTTAGCTCTGACCCCAATTTAGCTCTGACCCCAATTTAGCTCTGACCCCAATTTATGGCGGCCCGATTATTGCCGCTCTGACCCCGATTTAATTCGCTCTGACCCCAATTATTTACGGCGACGCGCGCGGCTCGACCATGGCCAGCGCTTTCTTCGGATCGATCAGGTTGCGGCGTCCGTCAGCGCTGGTCGTGGCCGTGGCGCGGATGACCGCGATCAACTGCGGCGGGGTGAGCCGCGGATCGACCGCGAGCATTTTCGCTGCCAGGTTCACCACCTGGGGAGAGGCCATCGACGTCCCTGATTCGGCCAGCTTCTCGCCGCCGGGAATGACGCTTTCGACCTGGTAGCCGTTGGCGTCGACGACGACCGTCGGCCCGTAGCTCGTGAACGACGCCTCGTCCCCGGCCTTGTCGACCGCGCCGACCGTGATCAGGTTGGGCAGCGAGATGTCGGCGGGAATGTCCTCGGCGAACGACGCGTTCTGGTCGCTGTTGCCGGCGGCGGTGACGAACAGGATGCCGGGCGCGCTCGCGAAGGCCCGGGTCAGCGCGTTCTTCTGGATGTCGAAGAGCTCGCGGGCAATCGCCTTGCGATCGTTCGGATCCTTGCCGATGTTGCACATCTCGAGCGCTTCCTCGACACCCTTGACGCTGCCGCCCCAGCTCATGTTGACGACTCGGACCCTGTTGCGCTTGAAGAAGTCGACGTAAGCCTGCGCGTTGCGCGCGTCGCGTTCGGCAAGGACCTTGCTGGGACATGGATCGGGCAGCAGGTGCCAGTCGAACTCGATGCGACCGACGACCAACCTCGCGTAGGGATTGCCGGCAAGGGCGATGCCCGCCACGTGCGTCCCGTGCATCCAGTTGCCCGACAGGTCGAGCTCCTCGATCGTGCTCTTGTATTCGTCCGGCTTGAGCGTCGACAAATATTTCTTGAGATCGGTGGCCTCCGGGCTGTCGATGTTCGACTGCAGGTCCGAAAAGCCCTTGAGACGCGCCTTCATCTGCGGGATGCGACCCTTGAGGTCCGCCGGAATCGGCTGCAACTCGCCCTTCGCCGGCTCGGAATAGCGGTCGAACGCGATGACGGCAGGCTTGCCTGCATCCGTCACCACGCGACCCGGGAACAGCGACAGGTCGACGCCGCTGTCCCAGATCCCGATGTTGACGTGCGCATAGGGCCTGCCAGGCGGCAACGTGACGTCGCGCGCGGCCCAGATGTCGGGTTTCTCGACGTGGTGCGCGGCGAGGTACGCCCCATAGGTGGCGACCAGCGTGTCCTTGAGCGGCAGGGCGGCGACCAGCCTGAACCTCGCGTTGACGATCGTCGGCGCGAGATCCGAGCTCAACGAGCCGGTCTTGTCGACGGTCGGCTGGATGACGTTGCGCACGTAACCCAGCATCAGCGCCTCGCTCGAGATCTCGGCGCTGGCCTTCGCTTCCTTCACCTCGTTCTGCACGATTGCATAAGGCATCTTCGCGAGGTCGGCGGCCATCAGGCGCCCGACTTCGTTGCGATAGGCCTGCGAGACGTTGCTGCCTTCCTTGCGCTGCGCGTCGATCATCGCCCGCAGCTGCATGCCGGACAGCAGCTTCTCGGCGGGCTTGTCCTGCAGCGCCTGGATGTGCGCGGCGCGCTTCAGCGCCTCGCCGTAGTGACCGTCGAGGTAATCGAGCAGCGCGAGCTCGCCTTCGAGCTGGCGCAGTGTCGCCCGGTCGTCGATCTGGTACTTGGCGAGCACCGACTCGGTGTCGCGACGAACCTCGGCGGCAAAAGGCTTGAACTTGGATGCGTCGCGGACAACGTCCTCGACCCGTCCGTCGATCTTGTAGGTGAATCGCGGGAGGTCGGCGGCCTTTTCGATCTTCGGCCGCGGCTGCGCGTACGCGGGGGCGATGGCAATGCCGAGGGCACATACGACGATGGCGAAGCGCGTCAGCACGTAGCAATCCTCCATAGGGTGTCGACGGCGGGGCCGGCTCGTGACCGGGCCCACGCCGGGACCGGCATTCTATACGGCCGGGAGGTCCGATCCGACAGATGACTGACCGCGGGCGATACCCGGAAGTTCGGCCGCGCGAAAATCGGGGTCAGACCACGATTTTAAACGTGGTCCGTCCCTGATTTCGGAGGGCGGCGGCCGGCGACGACGCGGTGGATGCCGGCGAGATCGCGTGTCGATGTGATGTCGGCAAGCCCCGCATCGGCGAACAGGCGTTGCACGGCGTCCGACTGGTCGTGGCCATGCTCGACGACCAGCCAGCCGCCCGCCGCGAGCCGCGCCGGTGCGCCCTCGACGATGACGCGCAGCGCGTCCAGTCCGTCCACACCGGCAGCCAGCGCGCCGATCGGCTCGAACCGCAGGTCACCCTGGTGCAGATGGGCGTCGCTGGCCGCGACATAGGGAGGATTGGTGGCGATCAGATCGAAATCGGTCGAAGACGCCGGCAGGAGAGCGTCGTACCAGTCGCCGATCGCGAAAGCGATGTTCGCGATGCCGAGGCGCTGCGCATTGGCGTGGGCGACGTCGAGCGCGGCCTGCGAACGATCGGTCGCGACGACCCGCGCGAGTGGTCGCTCGCGAGCGATGGCGAGCGCGATCGCCCCCGATCCGGTCCCGAGATCGAGCACGCTCGGCACACCACCGGCTGAAAGCCGTGCGAGCGCCACCTCCACCAGCGTCTCGGTCTCCGGTCGCGGGATCAGCACCGAAGGATCGACGGCGAGGCGCAATCCCCAGAACTCGCGCCAGCCGGTCAGGTAGGCGACCGGCTCGCCTTCGCGCCTGCGCCTGGCGAGCGCGAAAAAGCGATCGGCATCCTCGCGCGGAAGAACGTCGCCTGCATGCGCGATCAGCCATGCACGCTCGCATCCCATCACGTGCGCGAGCAGCGCCCGCCCGTCGACGGGGACGAGGCCGCTTTGCGCCAGTGCCTGGCGCACGGTCGGCGGCGCCGTCATCGCGCGGCGGACGACCGCGAAGCCTCCTGCGGCCACCGCGGTTTCCACGCGTGGTTGCGCACCGACTCGAACAGCCGCAGCCGGCGACCGTAGTAGTGCGCCCAGCCGACCTCGCCAAGGCCCGCCTTCCGCAGCACGCGCTGCGATGCCGCGTTGTCGGGGTGGGTGACGCCGACGATCCGGTACAGGCCGAGATCGTCGAATCCGTACTCGACGAGCGCGCGCGCCCCTTCCGTGGCATAGCCCCGGCCCCACGCCGCATAGCGCAGGCGATACCCGACCTCTACTTCGGCCGTGCGCGGAATGTACTTCAGCGCGAACCAGCCGATGAACTCGCCATTGTCACGCCGCGTCGCGCGCCAGGTGCCGAGCCCGGGATAGAGCGCGTAGATGCGCGGTATGCGCCGGATCGCGTCGTCGACCTGCTCCCGCGTCGACAGGCGGCCGCTGCCGATGTAGCGCATCACACGGGGATCGGAATCGAGCTCGTGGAGCTCGTTGGCATGCTCGGCGGCGATTTCGTGCAGCGCGACGCGCGGCGTCTTCAGCCACGGCCCGGCGGCCCATCGCACGACCCCCACGCTCACGTCTCCTCCGACAGCGTCGCGAGCTGCTCGGCCTGGAACTCCTGCCCCAGCGCGCCGATCAGCTCGTCGAGGTCGCCGTCCAGGATCGCGTCGATCTTGTAGAGCGTCAGGTTGATCCGGTGATCGGTCACGCGTCCTTGCGGAAAATTGTAGGTGCGGATGCGCTCGCTGCGATCGCCCGATCCGATCAGGCTCTTGCGCTGCGCGGCCTCCTTCTGCGCGCGCTCGCGACGATCGCGGTCGACCAGCCGCGACGCCAGCACGCTCATCGCCTGCGCCCGGTTGCGGTGCTGCGAGCGATCG
>JAGXBK010000214.1 GCA_018971195.1 Betaproteobacteria bacterium | reverse complement strand
TCGCCGCCGCGGCCGCGACGGCCACGCCGTCGCCGGCTGCCCTCGCGGTGCTCGTCGCTGCCTGCCACCCGGCTCGCGGGCGGTGCTGCGCCGGTATCGACGCCTGCGGCGGGTGCTGCGGCCTGGGCCGCGGCGACCGGCGTGGAGTCGCGCGGCGGCCGCGGTTGACCCTGCTGCGGCTTGCCTTCGCGCGGCGGTCGGCGGGTCTCCTTGCGTTCGACATCCTTGCCCTCCCTGCGCTCGGATGCTCCTGCGGGGCGTTGCGATTCGATCGCCCCGTGCGGCGCGCCGCGGCCTTCGCCGCGTCGCTCGTCGCGGCGCTCCGGTCGCCGCTCGGCACGGCGTCCCTGGCCTTCGCGCTGACCCTCGCGCGATCCTTCGCGCCGGCCGTCGCCGCGTGTCTTGCCATCGCGCGATCCCTCGCGCTCGCGCTGCGGGCGCTGCTCGCGCGTTCGCACGGGCGCGGCGGGGGGCGCCGCAGGTGTCGGCGTCGCGACGGGGCGCGCCTGCGGGGTGCGAAACCACTGGAGCATGCGCCCCAGCCACGAGCCGCCCGTGACGGGCGCGGCAAGCGGGGGTGCCGCAGCCGCGCGCGGCTCGGCCGGCATCGGTGCGGGCTGCGCCGGGGTGATGCCCTTGACCACCGCTTCCTGGCGCGGCTCCTTCGCATCTTCCTTGCGCGCGCTGGCGGCGTCGACTTCCTCCGGCTGCTCGACCATCTGGAACGATGGGGGCAGCGGCTCGCTCTGGTTGAGATCGTCGTGGCGCATGCGCTCGACTCTGTAGTTCGGCGTTTCGAGATGGCGGTTCGGAACCAGCAGCACGTTGACCTTGAAGCGCGTCTCCACCGTGAGCACCTCGGCGCGCTTCTCGTTCAGCAGGAACGTGGCGACGTCGACGGGCACCTGCGCGACGATCTGCGCCGTGTTGTCCTTCATCGCCTCTTCCTGAATGATGCGCAGGATGTGCAGGGCGGTGGACTCGGTGCCGCGGATGTGGCCGATGCCGTGGCAGCGCGGGCACGGGATGTACGCGGATTCGGCGAGCGCCGGGCGCAGGCGCTGGCGCGAGAGCTCCATCAGGCCGAAGCGCGAGATCTTGCCCAGCTGCACGCGGGCGCGATCGTATTTCAGCGAATCGCGCAGGCGGTTCTCGACATCGCGCTGGTTCTTCGCGCTCTCCATGTCGATGAAGTCGATGACGATCAGGCCGCCCAGGTCGCGCAGGCGCAGCTGGCGCGCGATTTCCTCGGCCGCCTCGAGATTGGTGTTGAATGCCGTCGTCTCGATGTCGCCAGCCTTGGTCGCGCGCGCCGAATTGACGTCGACCGCGACCAGCGCCTCGGTATGGTCGATGACGATCGCGCCACCCGAGGGCAGCGGCACCTGCCGCGCGTAAGCGGTCTCGATCTGGTGCTCGATCTGGAAGCGCGAGAACAGCGGGACGTCGTCGTTGTAGAGCTTGACGCGAGACACGTTGCCCGGCATCACGTGGCCCATGAACTGCTGGGCCTGCTCGTAGATCGCCTCGGTGTCGATCAGGATTTCGCCGATGTCCGGGTGGAAGTAGTCGCGGATCGCGCGGATCACCAGGCTCGATTCCTGGTAGATCAGGTACGCGCCGGACTGGAGCTTCGCGGCGTCCTCGATCGCGTGCCACAGCTGCAGCAGGTAGTTGAGGTCCCACTGCAGCTCTTCCGCCGTGCGGCCGATGCCTGCGGTGCGGGCGATGACGCTCATGCCGGCGGGAACCTCGAGCGACGAGACGGCTTCGCGCAACTCGTTGCGCTCCTCGCCTTCGACGCGGCGCGAGACCCCGCCGCCGCGCGGATTGTTCGGCATCAGCACCAGATAGCGGCCGGCGAGCGAGAGGTAGGTCGTCAGTGCGGCGCCCTTGCTGCCGCGCTCGTCCTTGTCGACCTGGACGATCAGCTCCTGGCCCTCGCGCAACTGGTCCTGCATGCGGCCGCGGGATTCGCCGTCCCCGTCGTCGCCGTCGCCGCCTTTGCGCGGGGACTTGAGGTACTGGCGGGAGATTTCCTTGAACGGCAGGAAGCCGTGGCGGTCGGTTCCGTAGTCGACGAAGCAGGCTTCGAGCGAAGGCTCGACGCGCGTGATGACCGCCTTGTAGATGTTGCTCTTGCGTTGTTCCTTCGACGCGGATTCGATGTCGAGATCGATCAGCTTCTGACCGTCGACGATCGCCACCCGGAGCTCTTCCGCCTGGGTGGCATTGAACAGCATGCGTTTCATGGGCCTGGTCCCCGGCGCAACGCGCCGCGGGCAAGCGACTGGGACGAGCGACGCACCGCGGATCGACCGCGGCGCGGGTGACGCTTACGCGGCGGTCGCGGGCGAAGACGAACCGTGTCCGGGCGTCTGCCGGGACAGGTCGGAAGGGCGAGGCGGCTTGCGCATGCTGATTCGCGGCTCCGGCCCTTTGCCGGAGGCTCTCGTCAAATGGTCTTCTTCTGTGCGAGCTAGCGGAGTATCCCCACGGCCGCTTCCTCGCATCCATTGCGGAGCAGCCGGGACAGATTGATTCGCTGTAACGCCGCGCAGCGGTCGCTTCGAACCGGCCGATGCCGGGTGCGGGGGCTGCGCCATTGCTTTACCATCGCTGCTCCCGCGGGAAATTTTCCCGCCCGGTGAGCGACTTAACCGGTTTTTTGCCCCGCTTCTTGCCTGCCGATGCGGGGCCCGCAGCGGTGCCGGCACGCGGGCGGGAACGTCGATACGACATCCGAAGCCGGGTGGCAGCGCCTTCGCGCGGTACGAGCATAATTATAAGCGAATGAACGAGTTAAGCAAGGACGCCGTCAGCTGGCTCACGGTCGGGGACGAAGCGGCGGGCCAGCGGATCGACAATTTCCTGATCCGCAGCCTCAAAGGCGTCCCCAAGAGCCACGTCTACCGCATCCTGCGCAGCGGCGAGGTCCGAATCAACAAGGGACGCGTGGGACCGGACACGCGGCTTGTCGCCGGTGACGTCGTGCGGATCCCGCCGATCCGCACCGCCGGCCCTGCCGCCGCCCCCATCGAGAAGCACACTGCGCTGCGCCCGCGGCGCTTTCCCGTGCCGATCCTGTTCGAGGACGAGGCGCTGATCGTGGTCGACAAGCCCGCGGGACTCGCCGTGCACGGAGGCAGCGGCATTGCGCTGGGGCTGATCGAACAGCTACGTGCGGCGCGACCGGCCGCGCCGTTCCTGGAACTCGTGCATCGCCTCGACCGCGCGACCTCCGGCGTGCTGCTCGTGGCCAAGAAGCGCTCGGCGCTCGTCGCCTTGCACGCCCAACTGCGCGAGGGGCGGGTCGACAAGCGCTACCTGGTGCTGGTGCGAGGGCCGTGGCGCGACGCCAAGCGCAAGGTCGACCTGCCGCTCTTCAAGTTCTCGACCCGCGACGGCGAACGCCGGGTGCGGGTCGAGGATGCCGGACGCGCGGCGGTCACGACCTTCCGCCGCGAGCGGACCTGGCCCCGGCACGATCCGCCGCTGGCACTTCTCGAGGCCGAGCTCGAGACCGGCCGCACCCACCAGATCCGCGTCCACCTGGCGCACCTCGGTCACCCGCTGGCAGGGGACGACAAGTACGGCGACTTCGCATGGAACAAGGCGCTGGCGCGACAGGGACTGAAGAGGATGTTCCTGCACGCGGCGCGCCTGCGCTTCGAGCATCCGGCGAGCGGAAAGACCATGACCCTGGCGGCCGCGCTGCCTGACGAGCTCGCGGGTTTCCTCGAAGCGCTCGCCACCTAGCAGTTCGTTGAAATTATCGCCTGAATCTGTCGACGGAATCGAGGCGGAAGGCGTTGAGCAGTGGGTCGTATAGAACCGAGGCGGTGAGCGCGATGCGTGGAGCGGACGTAACTCAGGAAGGTTTGTTCGTCGTGAGGAAGACCT
>JAGXBK010000213.1 GCA_018971195.1 Betaproteobacteria bacterium | reverse complement strand
TCGACGACACGGGTGCGCCGCCGAAGGCCGGGCGCAGTACCCGCCACCACACGCCTCACGCCGAAGGTGACGCGGGGAACGCGGGGACGCGGGGACCCGGAGCGGGCGTGCAGGACGCGCAGTGCCCGCGGAGTCAGCCGAACAGGAACTTGCGCTGCAGCGGCCAGCCGTCCTGCGGCGCGCGCTTGAAGCCGCTCTTGGCGAACAGCTGCCAGCGCCCGACGACGTAGGCGATCAGCACCGCAGCGTCGGCGCCGGCGTCGCCGTGCCAGGCGTTGGCGGCCTGGGCGATGCGCAGCGACTGGCGCACCGTGGCCTCCAGCTTCTCGATCAACAGGTTGATGCGCGCCTGCAAGCGCTCGTCCTCGTTGACCAGCGCGTCGCCGGTCAGCACGCGCGTCATGCCCGGATTCTTCTCGGCGAAGCGCAACAGCATGACCACGGTCTGCTCGGCCTGGGCGGCGCCGTCCTGCGTCTCGCCCTGGATCTTGTTGGCCAGCGAGAACACCGTCGACTCGATGAACTCGATCAGGCCTTCGAACATCTGGGCCTTGCTCGCGAAATGCCGGTAGAGCGCGGCCTCGGAGACCGAAAGCCTCGCGGCGAGCGCGGCCGTGGTCACCTTCTCGCCGCGCGGCGTCTCGAGCATCGCGGCCAGCGTCTGCAGGATCTGCAGGCGGCGCTCGCCGGGCTTCATCGCCATCGTGTCCGCCCCCTGCGCCGCCGTCAGGCGCCCACGCGCCCGGGCGCGTCGTCGGCGCGGATCATCGTGCCCACGCCCTGGTTGGTCAGCACCTCGAGCAGCAGCGCATGGTCGACGCGACCGTCGATGATGTGCGAGCTCTTGACACCGTTGCGGACTGCGTCGAGCGCCGAGCCGATCTTGGGCAGCATGCCGCCGTGGATCGTGCCGTCCGCGAACAGCGCGTCGATCTCGCTCGCGGTGAGACCGGTCAGCAGCCGGTGGTCCTTGTCGAGGACGCCGACGGTGTTGGTCATCAGCACGAGCTTCTCGGCCTTCAGCGTCTCGGCGAGCTTGCCCGCGACCAAGTCGGCATTGATGTTGTACGCCTCGCCCGCGTCGCCGACGCCGATCGGTGCGATCACGGGGATGAAATCGCGCGAATCGAGCAGCGTGATCAGCTCGGGGTCGATGCGCTCGATCTCGCCGACCAGGCCGATGTCGACCGGGTCACCCTGCCCGCTTTCGCTCTTCAGCAGCATCTTGCGGGCGTGGATGAACGCGCCGTCCTGCCCGGTCAGCCCGACCGCCTTGCCGCCCTGCTGGTTGATCAGTCCGACGATCTCCTGGTTCAGCTCGCCCAGCACCATCTCGACGACGTTCATCACCTTTTCGTCGGTGACGCGCATGCCCTGCCGGAACTCGCTCTTGATGCCCATCGTGGTCAGCAGCTCGCCGATCTGCGGCCCACCGCCGTGCACGACGACCGGGTTCATGCCGACGAGCTTCAGCATGACGACGTCGCGCGCGAATCCCGCTTTCAAATGCACCTCGGCCATCGCATTGCCGCCGTACTTGATCACGATCGTCCGGTCGTGGAAGCGCCGGATGTAGGGCAATGCCTCGGCGAGAATCTGCGCCTTCACCGCGGCACTGACGGGATCGTTGGACATGGTGGAGATGGGCGCCGCGAGGGGTTGGCCGCGGCTTGCGCAGGATTGTACCCGAAGCCGCAATGCCGCTGCCGGTGCGCACCGGGCGACGAGTGAGCGCTGACAAGGCGAGGCGCGCAGGCCACCGTCGGGCGGGGCAATTTGGTATCGTAGCCGCCCATGTCGAGCTCCCTGACGGACGCCGTCCCGCTGTCCGAGATCCGCCGCGTGCTCGTCACCAAGCTGCGGCATCACGGCGACGTCCTGCTCGCCTCGCCGGTGTTCAGCGCGCTGAAGCAGGCGGCGCCACAGGCCGAGATCGACGCGCTGGTCTACCGCGAAACCGCGCCGATGCTCGCCAACCATCCGGCGGTCGCGCGCATCCACGCGATCGACCGCGAATGGAAGCGCCGGGGCGTTGCCGTCCAGCTCGCCGAGGAGTGGCGGCTCCAGCGCGCGCTGCGCGCGCGCCGCTACGACCTGCTGATCCACCTGACCGAGCACCCGCGCGGGCTCGCCCTCGCGATGCTGCTCAACCCCCGCTACGCAGTGACGCGCGAGCGCGCGGCGGGCGCCTGGTTCTGGCGCTCGCGCTACACCCACTTCTACCGGCTCCCGAAAGCGACGCCGCGGCACGCGGTGGAAGCGAACCTCGACGCCCTGCGGCGCATCGGTATCCAGCCGGACTCCGCGAGCCGCAGGCTGGTCCTCGTGCCGGGTGCCGACGCCGAGGCGAAGGTCGACGCGCTGCTCGCGCACCACCGGCTCGCGCCCCGGGGCTTCGTCCAGGCGCATCCGGGCTCGCGCTGGATGTTCAAATGCTGGAGCGCCGACCGGACCGCGGCGCTCTACGACCGCATCGCCGCCGATGGCCATCGCCTCGTCGTCACCGGGGCACCCGACCCGCGCGAGCGCGAGCTCGTCGAGTCGATACTCGCGGCGGTCTCGCCGCGAACCACCGCGAACATCGTCGACCTGACCGGGAAGCTCGCGCTGTCGGAGCTCGCCGCGCTCACCGCCCGCGCCCGCGCCTTCGTCGGCGTCGATACCGCCCCGATGCACATCGCCGCGGCGATGGGTACGCCGACGCTCGCGCTGTTCGGCCCCTCGGGCGAGCATGAATGGGGGCCGTGGATGGTGGCAAGCCGTGTCGTCGTGTCGACGGCGCATCCCTGCCGGCCCTGCGGCATCGACGGCTGCGGCGGCGGCAAGATCTCGGAATGCCTGACGACGCTCGCCGTCGACGACGTCCACGCGCAGTTCGCAGCACTGCTCGCGGAGACCGGCGCGCGCGCCGCGCGCGCGCCGTGATGCGTCTCGCCGTCGTCCGCCAGCGCTACACGCCTTTCGGCGGCGCCGAGCGCTTCCTCGAGAACGCGCTCGCCGCGCTCGCCGATCGCAACGTCGCCGTCACGCTGTACACGCGGGAGTGGCCGCAGGCGCCGATCGGATCGATCGCGACGCGCATCGTCGATCCGTTCCACATCGGCGGGCTGTGGCGCGACATCGGCTTCGCGCGCGCCGTCTGCCGCGCCCTCGGTCGCGACCGGGCGGAGCTCGTGCAATCCCACGAGCGACTGGCCTGCTGCGACATCTTCCGAGCCGGCGACGGCGTCCACGCCGTCTGGCTCGACGAGCGCCTGCGCCGCGCGCCGCTCGCCGCGCGCCTCGCCGTGCGCATCAACCCGCACCATCGCTACCGCCTCGCGACCGAGCGGAGGATGTACTCGAGCGCGCGCCTGAAGGCGGTCATCTGCAACTCGGACATGGTGCGGGACGAGATCCGCGAGCGCTTCGGTGTCGCCGACGAGCGCCTGCACGTCGTCTACAACGCCGTCGACACCGACGTGTACGCACCGGCGCTGCGCGCACATCGATCGCGGGTGCGCGCGCAGCACGGCGTTCCGGATGCCTCGACGCTGTTCGTGCTGGTGGGCTCCGGCTTCGAGCGCAAGGGCGTGGCGACCCTGATCGACGCGCTGGCGCTGCTCGATGCCAACTCGCACCTGATCGTCGTCGGCCACGACAAGCACCTGCAACGCTACGCCGAGCGCGCGCGCGCACTGGGCCTTTCCGGCCGGGTGACGCTCGCCGGGCCCCAGACCGACCCGCGCCCCTACTACGGCGCCGCGGACGCCTTCGTCCTGCCGACGCTCTACGACCCGTGCCCGAATGCGGCGCTGGAGGCGATGGCCTGCGCGCTCCCGATCGTGACCAGCACCAAATCGGGCGCTGCGGAGCTGGCACTCGCCCACGATGCCGGCCTCGTGTGCGCCGCCGGCGATGCCGCCGGCCTTGCCGCGCA
>JAGXBK010000212.1 GCA_018971195.1 Betaproteobacteria bacterium | reverse complement strand
CCCGGTTTTCCGCGGTTTTCGCGGTTTTCGCGATTTTCGGGGTCAGCGGTGGCTGCGGGACTCGCGAAACTGGTGCCGCGCATGCAGCACCGCCGCCTCGTCGACGTCGCGCGGACTCGGCAGGCGCGAAAGCGCCTGCTTCACCCCGCCGTGCGCAATCGCGACCTGGGGATCGTCATGGACGTAGGTCCAGTAGTGCGCGCCGAACCCCGGGTCGGGCGCTATTTCGGGCGCTACGTCCGGCGCTGCGGCGGGCGCCGCAGGCTCCGTGCGCGCCGGAGGCAGTGCCACGGTCCCGGCGACGTCGGTGACCAGACCGGGCGGCGGGGCGAGCAGGCGTTCGACCTCCGCGCGGACCGCGGCTGCATCGTCGTCCCCCGGAGCCGGATCGACATCGAGGAAGATGTCGAGGTCGACGATCAGTTCCGACAGCTCGCGCAGCCACGCGAAGTGCGCATCACTGGTCAGGAGCTTCAGAAGCTCGCCGGCACCGAGGATCGCGTGACGCTGCCGCTCGAAATCGCGGCGCGAGCGCTCGACCAGCACGCGGTGCAACGAGCGCAGGCTCGCGCCGAGCCCGGCCAGGTCCTCGCGCCTGCGTTGCGCGGTCGGCGATGGAGATTCGGGGGGTGTTGCCATCGGTCCCTCGCGGGGCTGGACGCGCTTCCCGCAACGGCGGCCCGCATCCCCGATTCGAGTTTGCGCCAACCGCAGGCGGATGGCTACGGCATCAACTGGCCGCCGTTGACCTCGAGGATCTGGCCGGTCACGAATCCGGACAGCGCGTCGGACGCGAGGTAGAGGAACGCGCCCGCACATTCGTCGGCGGTCCCCAGCCGGTTCATCGGGATCGCCGTCCTGAAGGCTTCGAGCATCGCGGGCGTCGAATAGCGTTCGTGGAAAGGCGTCGTGATGACGCCCGGCGACACTGCGTTGACGCGGATCCCGTCCCGGACGAGCTCCTTCGCCAACCCGCGCGTGAACGTCGACACGAAGCCCTTCGCCGACGCATAGATCACCGCGCCGGCGCCGCCGCCGTTGCGCGCCGCGATCGACGTGACGTTGACGATGTTGCCGCGCCCGGCCCTGCGCATGTGGGGAACCGCCGCCGCGCTCGCCGCGACCAGCGAGCGGACGTTCAAGTCGATCACCGCGTCGAAGAACGCGTCGTCGACCTCGGCGATCGGCACCCGCTGGACGAGCCCGCCCGCGTTGTTGACCAGGATGTCGAGGCCTCCGTAATGCGCCGCGACCGCGTCGACGACTTCGCGCGCTTTCGCCGACGAGCGCAGGTCGCCGCCGACCAGGAGGGCCTGCGCCCCGGCGAAGCGGACGTCGGCGGCCACCTCCTCGGCGCGATTCAGGCTCGCGTTGTAATGGATCGCGACGCGGCAGCCTGCGCGCGCGAACGCGCGCGCGGCGGCCGCTCCGATACCCGTCGACGCGCCGGTGACCAGGACGGACTTGCCTGCGAGATCCGCGGCTATCGACTCGGGCATGGCGATCCGGGCATCGGCGCTATTCGGTGAACAGCGACGACACCGATTCCTCGTTGGAGATGCGGGTCATCGTCTCGGCGAGGAGCTGCGCGCAGGAGAGCTGCCGGATCTTCGCGCAGGTCTGCGCCTCGGGCGACAGCGGGATCGTGTCGGTGACGACGATCTCGTCCATGTCGGAGTCGGCGATGCGCGGGACCGCGCCACCCGACAGCACCGGATGCGTGCAATACGCGATGACCTTCTGCGCCCCGTGCTCCTTCAGCGCGGTCGCGGCCTTGCACAGCGTGTTCGCGGTGTCGACGATGTCGTCCATGATCACGCATGTGCGGCCGTCGACGTCGCCGATGATGTTCATGACCTCGGCCACGTTGGCCTTGGGCCGCCGCTTGTCGATGATCGCCAGATCCGAATCGAGGCGCTTGGCGATCGCGCGCGCGCGCACGACCCCGCCGACGTCGGGGGACACGACGAGCAGGTTGTCGTAGTTGCGCTTCCACAGGTCGCCCAGCAGCACGGGCGTCGCGTAGATGTTGTCGACCGGGATGTTGAAGAAGCCCTGGATCTGGTCGGCGTGCAGGTCCATCATCATCACGCGATCGACGCCGACGGTCGCCAGCATGTCGGCGACGACTTTCGCGGTGATCGGTACGCGGGCCGAACGCGGCCTGCGATCCTGCCGCGCGTAACCGAAGTACGGGATGGCGGCCGTCACGCGCGCGACTGACGCGCGCTTCAGCGCATCGACCATCACCATCACTTCCATCAGGTTGTCGTTGGTCGGCGCACAGGTCGACTGCAGGATGAATGCGTCGCGCCCGCGGACGTTCTCGAGCAGCTCGACCATCACCTCGCCGTCGGAGAAGCGCCCGACGACGGCACGGCCGAGGCTGATGTTCAGGTGGCGGCAGACGGCTTCGGCCAGCTTCGGATTGGCGTTGCCGGTGAAAATCCGCATGCGCTCGAAGGACATGTGTCGACTCGGATCCGGAACAGCGCGTAGGGGTCAGCCCTGGGAGCGGCGTGGAGGAATGGCGGGGGCCGGGTCGGAGGACCGCATCGGATGCCGGAAACGGATGGCGGTCAACGTCGCGGCGTCGTCAAGGGAATGGCTGGGGAGGAAGGATTCGAACCCTCGAATGCCGGAATCAAAATCCGGTGCCTTAACCAACTTGGCGACTCCCCAGCGGAAACCTGCGCAATCTGTCCGTTCCGCGCTCCGCCACGGACCGACACCGAAGCAGCGTTACGCGAATGACGCCAGCGGGTGTCGCGCGACCGTGCGGACCACGCGCCCCGGAATGCCCGCGGGCAACGCTGCCAGCGCAGCCTGGGCCTCGGCCGCGGTGGCGAACGCCGCGAACGCGCATGCGCCCGAGCCTGTCATCCGCGCGTGCGGCGATGCCCGCCGCAAGGCGCGCAACGCCTCGGCGACCGGAGGAAACCGGGCCGCCGTCGCGCTCTCGAGATCGTTCCGACCGTAACCTTCGGAAAAGACGTCTATTTTCGCCGACGCCGTCGATCGTGTCAATTCCGGTGCTGCGAAAATGACTGCGGTTGCGACCTGCATCGGTGGCATCGCCAACGCGAGCCACGACTGCGGCAGCGACATGGGCGTCAGGTGCTCGCCGACGCCGCGCGCGAGCGCCGCCGACTCGCCGAGGAAGAAAGGAACGTCGGCGCCCAGGCCCGTGCCGATGCCGCGAAGCTCCGCGCGGGACAGCGACAGCGACCACATCCGGTTCAGCGCGAGCAGGACGCTCGCGGCATCCGAGCTTCCGCCACCCAGACCCGCGCCCTGCGGGATCCGCTTGTCCAGCGCAATCACCGCGCCGCGGCGCGTTCCGCAGGCCTGCCGCAGCGCATGCGCGGCGCGCAGCGCCAGGTCGTCGCGTTCGGGGACGCCCGGAAGGTCGGCGCCGCGCAGGATCCGGCCGTCATCCCGGTCCTCGATGGTCAACACATCGGCGAGGTCGATCAGCGTGAGCAGCGACTCGAGAGCGTGATAGCCGTCGGCGCGCCGGCCGGTGACGTGCAGGAACAGATTCACCTTGGCGGGCGCAGGGACCACCAGCACCCGCCCGGCCCGCGTCATTGCCAGCGATCGACGACGACGCGGACGTCGATCGGCGGCGTGTCGGCGTAGCGCAGCGTCACGCGCTCGGGGCGCCTCGCCGCGCCGTCGGCGTAGCCATAGACGATCTCCCAGCCATCCTGACGCAGTACCACGGCACGGCCCTGGGCGTCGCGCTCGATGCGCGACCGCTCGCCGGTGCGCGGCTCGCCCCGTATCCAGTACGCGAGGTCCTCCACCGGGATCGTGACACCGAACGCGCGCCGGGTCAGCGTTCCCCAGTCGGGCGCACTGTCCGTCGTGCCGTCGGGCAAGTGCAGTCGCACGCCATCGGCGGTCCCGTCGATCTCGGCGAGCG
>JAGXBK010000211.1 GCA_018971195.1 Betaproteobacteria bacterium | reverse complement strand
CCCAATTTTCCCGCAGACCCCATTTTCCTGCATTTTCCTGTCAATCGGCGGCGACTGCGGCGGTCGTCGGTAGGGCCGCCGCCCCGGTAGCGTCGCGGAATCGCTCGAGCAGCGCGGCCTCGCGTGCCTTCGCGTCCGCGATGTGCCGTTCCTTGACGTGCCCGTAGCCGCGAATGTGCTCGGGAATCGACGCCAGCTCGACTGCGATGCCGTAATTGTGCGGGGCGAGACCGCCCAGCAGTTCGTCGACCATGGCTTCGTATTGCCCGACCAGGGCGCGCTCGGCCTTGCGCTCGGCCGTCCGGCCGAACACGTCGAGCGGGCCGCCGCGCAGGCCCTTGAGCTTCGCCAGCACACGGAACGCCGACATCATCCACGGACCGTAGGTCGATTTCGCGGGTATGCCGGTCGCCGGGTCGGGCTTGTTGAACACCGGCGGCGCCAGATGGAAGCGCAGCTTGTAGTCGCCCTCGAACTGCGCGGCGACGCGCGAAACGAAATCGGTCCCGGTGTACAGCCGCGCGACCTCGTACTCGTCCTTGATCGCCAGCAGCTTGAAGTAGTAGCGCGCGATGGCCTCGGTGAGGTCAGTGCTTACTGGCTGTTTCGCCGCCTCGCCGGCGCGCGCTTTCGCGACGAAATCGGTGTAGCGCCGGGCGTATGCCGCGTCCTGGTAATCGGTCAGGTAGGCGCGGCGCCGCTCGATCAGCTCGTCGAGCGATTCAGAGGGTCGCTGCGATTCGGGCTTGGCGATCGCAATCGCGGCCGCGGCGACCCGGTCAGGATCGACTGCCGCGAGCCGGCCCCAGTTGAAGCTCTGCTTGTTCGATTCGACGCTCGCCTGGTTCAGCTCGATCGCGCCGAGGATCGCGGCCTCGCCCACAGGCAACAGGCCTCGCTGGTAGGCGTAGCCAACCATGAAGAGATTGGTCGCGATCGAGTCGCCCATCAGTCCGGTGGCGAGCTTAGTCGCGTCCAGGAACTCTGCGTCACCCGGCGCGACGCCGTCCCGGATTTCCTGCTCCATTGATCCGGTGGGGAAGGCGAGATCGGGATCGCGCGTGAACTGCGCCGGCATCACCAGGGCCGTGTTGACCAGCGCACGGGTCACGCCTTTCTGCATCTTGGCGAGCGCCTCCTCGCCCACGCCGGTCAGCACGTCGCAGGCGAGCACCAGCCTGGCTTCACCCGCGGCGATGCGCGTCGCATGCAGCTGGTCCGGCGCAGCGGCGATGCGCACGTGCGAAAGTACGGCACCGTTCTTCTGTGCGAGACCGGTCATGTCGAGCACCGACACGCCTTTGCCCTCGAGGTGCGCGGCCATGCCCAGCAGCGCGCCGATCGTGACCACGCCGGTGCCACCGATGCCGGTCACCAGGATGCCGTAGGGCCGGGCGCAAGACGCGAGCGCGGGCTCCGGCAGCCGCGAGAAGTCGACTGCGTCCGCCTTCTTCGGCTTGCGCAGCTGTCCGCCCTCGACGGTGACGAAGCTCGGGCAGAAGCCGTTGACGCAGGAATAATCCTTGTTGCACGACGACTGGTCGATCGTGCGCTTGCGACCGAACTCGGTCTCGATCGGCGCCACCGACACGCAATTCGACTTGATCCCACAGTCGCCGCAGCCTTCGCAGACCAGCTCGTTGATCACGACGCGCTTCGCGGGGTCGGGGAACTTGCCCCGCTTGCGACGGCGGCGCTTCTCGGCAGCGCAGGTCTGGTCGTAGAGCAGGACCGTGGTGCCGGCAACCTCGCGCAGCGACTTCTGCACGGCATCGAGGTCGGAGCGGTGATGAATCTCGATGCCGGGCGCGAAATAGGCCTGGGGATATTTCTGCGGCTCGTCACTGACGACGACGATCTTGGCGACGCCTTCGGCGGCGCATTGGCGCGCGATGGCGCCGGGTGATATCGGCCCGTCGACCGGCTGGCCGCCGGTCATCGCCACCGCATCGTTGTAGAGGATCTTGTAGGTGATGTTGACGCCCGCCGCCACGGCGGCGCGGATGGCGAGGATGCCGCTGTGGTAGTAGGTGCCGTCGCCCAGATTGGCGAAGATGTGCCTGTCCTCTGTGAACGGCGCCTGGCCGATCCACGGCGCGCCTTCGCCGCCCATGTGCGTGAACGTCGTTGTCCTGCGGTCCATCCAGAGCGCCATCACGTGGCAGCCGATGCCTGCCGTCGCGCGGCTGCCCTCGGGGACGCTGGTCGAAGTGTTGTGCGGGCAGCCCGAGCAGAAATAGGGAACGCGCGCGAGGCTGATCCGCGGCCTGGCGAGCGAGCGCTCCTTCTGGTTGATGAAATCGACGCGCTGGCGGATGCGCTCGGCGTGCGCTGGATGCAGTTCCAGGCGCGCGATCCGCTGCGCGATCACGCGCGCGATCATCGCGGGCGTGAGCTCGGCGTGCGGCGGCAGCAGCCAGTCGCCGTGGGGGCGGACCCATTCGCCTTTTTCGTCGAACTTGCCGACGACGCGCGGGCGCACGTCGTCGCGCCAGTTGTAGAGTTGTTCCTTGAGCTGGTATTCGACGATCTGGCGCTTCTCCTCGACGACCAGGATCTCGGCCAACCCCTCGGCGAAATGGCGCACGCCCTCGGGTTCCAGCGGCCAGGGCATCGCGACCTTGAACACGCGGATGCCGATCTCGGCCGCGTCGGCCTCGGTGATGCCCAGGTCGTCGAGCGCCTGGCGCACGTCGAGGTAGCTCTTGCCGCTGGTGATGATGCCCAGCCGCGGCTTGGGCGAGTCGATGACGATGCGGTTCAGGTTGTTGACGCGGCAGTAGTGCAACGCCGCATAGATCTTGTAGTCGTGCATCCGCGCCTCGGTCGCAAGGAACGGATCGGGCCAGCGGATCGACAGCCCGGCGGGCGGCAGCGGGAAATCGTCGGGGACGACGATCCGGACGTGGCGCGCGTCGGCTTCGACGGATGCCGAGCTCTCGACGGTGTCGGACACGCACTTGAAGCCGACCCAGCAGCCCGAGTAGCGGCTCATCGCGAAGCCGTGCAGCCCGAGGTCGAGAATGTCCTGCACCGACGATGGATAGAGCACGGGCATCATCGCCGCCGAGAATTGATGGTCGGACTGGTGCGGCAGCGTCGACGACTTGGCCGCGTGGTCGTCGCCGGCCAGCACCAGCACGCCGCCGTGCTTCGACGTTCCGGCGAAATTCGCGTGCTTGAAGACGTCGCCGCAGCGATCGACGCCCGGCCCCTTGCCGTACCACATCGCGAACACGCCATCGACCTTGGCGCCGGGATACATCGTCACCTGCTGCGTGCCCCAGATCGCCGTGGCGGCGAGGTCCTCGTTCAGGCCGGGCTGGAACTTGATGCGCGCGCGCTCGAGGAACTTCGACGCCTTCCACAGTGCCTGGTCGAGGCCGCCCAGCGGCGAGCCCCGGTACCCGGAGACGAATCCGCCGGTGTCGAGGCCGGCGGCAGTATCGCGCTCGCGTTGGAGAATCAGCAGGCGGACCAGCGCCTGGACGCCGGTCAGGAAGACGCGGCCGGAGCCGAGTTCGTACTTGTCGTCGAGCGATACGGCGCGCAGCGCGACATTCGTGCCGGCAGGGGTCATCGTGAAGCTCCGCAGGGTTCGTGTCTTTTGGACGCGTAATCGACCGGATAGGTCCCGGAAGCGCGTTGACCGGAAGGCTTGTGACCTCGATCGTTTCGGCGCGGATGATACGCCTCAACACCGCGGGGCGTCCACGAGCGCGCGGGCTCGCTCGCCGCACCACCCGTGACGGCAGGCGATTCCACTCGCGCTCGACGCGCCCCGCCCGCCGCCCCCGAGGCGTCGTTGCGATGCGTCGCATCTCCGCGACGATTCACCGCTGACGCACCGACAGCACACGGTACGGGGCAGCGCCGGCAGGTCGCCTGTGGCGCAGTCGTCGCAAAGCGGGTGGTGCGACGAGGGAGCCGTGGGTTAACGACCGAAGTCGCACC
>JAGXBK010000051.1 GCA_018971195.1 Betaproteobacteria bacterium | reverse complement strand
GGGCGGCTCCTGGAGGAACAGCACGCCGATCGGCGTATGCGTGAGGTTGGCGAAGGCCTCCAGTTGTTTCAAGGTCGGCTGGGTCTGACCGGTGGTCCACTCTGCGATTTTGTGACCTGGGTGCCGTTCAGCAAACGATTCCACCGTGTAGCCTGCGCGCCCACAGGCCCACTCAAGCAGAGGCGTTCTTATTGGTACTCGAACGGCCGCCATGATTTAACCCCGGACCTTCACTGCACCCTATATTACCTGTCCACCCGTACGGACCATCCGAGACCGGAGAGGTTTTTCTTAATTTCCTCGTCCAGTCGCCGGCCTTCTTCCATTTGCTGCCCGAGCTTTTCCGTCAAACGCTGCACCTTCTCCTCGAACGGTTCGCCATCGTCTTCCACTGCTTCGGCGCCGACGTAGCGGCCGGGAGTGAGGACGTGACCGTGTTTGCGGACTTCGTCGAGAGAGGCGGATTTGCAGAAGCCGGGAAGGTCTTGGTAAGCGACTGGATTCCCGCTTTCGCGGGAATGACGATTTTCTTTTGAGGCTGGATTCCGGCTTTCGCCGGAATGACGAGTTACTTTTTCTCCCCGCCATAGATGGTAAGTGTCGGTGATGCGGGCGATATCCTCGTCGGTCAATTCGCGATGGGTGCGATCCACCATGCGGCCAAGTTTGCGCGCGTCAATAAACAGGATTGAGCCGCGGCGGTCACGGAACTTGTGGTTCTTACGGTCACGCGCGAGGAACCAGAGGCACGCGGGAATCTGCGTCGAGTAGAAGAGCTGGCCCGGCAGCGCGACCATGCAGTCCACGAGGTCGGCCTCGATCAGGCTCTTGCGGATCTCGCCCTCGCCGGACTGGTTGGACGACATCGAGCCGTTGGCGAGCACGAAGCCGGCCACGCCGGCGGGCGCCAGGTGGTGGACGATGTGCTGCACCCAGGCGAAGTTGGCGTTGCCCTTGGGCGGCGCGCCGTACCGCCAGCGCTTGTCGCCGGCCAGACGCTCGCCGCCCCAGTCGGAGATGTTGAAGGGCGGGTTGGCGAGGATGAAGTCGGCCTTGAGGTCGGGGTGGCGGTCGGCGTGGAAGCTGTCGCCGTGGGCGATCTGGCCGTCAATGCCGCGGATCGCGAGGTTCATCTTGGCAAGCCGCCAGGTGGTGTAGTTCGACTCCTGGCCGTAGATCGAGATGTCGGGCTTCGATCCCGCCTTCGCGCCCTTCGCGGACTTGCCCCCATTTCCGTTGCCGTTCGCGTGCGCGCGGATGAACTCCACCGACTGCACGAACATGCCCGAGGAGCCGCAGCAGGGGTCGTAGACGCGGCCGCGGTAGGGCTCGAGCATCTCGACCAGCAGCTTGACCACGCAGCGCGGCGTGTAGAACTCGCCGCCCTTCTTGCCCTCGGCGCTGGCGAACTGCGAGAGGAAATACTCGTAGACACGGCCGAGCACGTCCTTGGCGCGGCTGGCCTCGTCGCCGACCTTGATGTTGCTGATCATGTCGATCAACTGGCCGAGGCGCTGCTTGTCGAGCGCGGGGCGGGCGTAGTCCTTGGGCAGCACACCCTTGAGCGCCGGGTTGTCGCGCTCGATGCCGGCCATGGCGTCATCGACGAGTTGGCCGATGGTGCTCTGGCGGGCCTGCGCCTTCAGGTGCGGCCAGCGCGCCTCGGGGGGCACCCAGAAGATGCTGTGGGCGCGGTACTCGTCGGGGTCTTCGGAGTTAGCACCCTGGGCCTGCTCAGCCAGCAGCGCGGCGTGCTTCTCCTCGAAGGCGTCGGAGATGTACTTGAGGAACAGCAGGCCGAGGCAGACGTGCTTGTACTCGGCGGCATCCAGGCTGCCGCGCAGCGCGTCTGCCATTTGCCAGAGCTGGGCCTCGTAGCCGACGTTGGCTGACGTTTCCTTCTTCGCATTGCGGCTTCCGCGCGTGGCCAAGACTGCGCTCCCTGGCGATTCTTGAGGTGCGCATATTCTCGCCCAAAATTGCGATGCGGCGCGGCAATAGGTCAGGGAGGAAATCCCTCGGCAGAGCGGGGGGTCTCCCTTGGCAGACTTACTGGCGGAGACGCAGGGATTCGAACCCTGGATACAGGTTTTAGCCCGTATGCTCCCTTAGCAGGGGAGTGCCTTCGACCACTCGGCCACGTCTCCGGTATCAAGCGCGTGATTCTACGGGGGCGCGCCTCGCCCGTCCATGGCGAGAGTGCCCACCGGCCGCCCGGGCTTACGCGCTCGGCCCGTGGCTGCCCTTGTCGAGCTCGAATGCCTTGTGCAGCACCCGCACGGCGAGCTCGACGTACTTCTCGTCGATGACGACGGCGATCTTGATCTCGGAGGTCGAGATCATCTGGAGATTGATGCGCTCGTCGGCCAGCGTCTTGAACATCTTGGACGCAAGCCCGACGTGCGAGCGCATGCCGATGCCGACCACCGAGACCTTGGCGATGTGGTCGTCGCCGATGATGTCACGCGCCTCGAACGACTTGCCGCGCTGCGACTCGAGCACCGCCATCGCCTTCCGGTACTCGCTGCGATTGACCGTGAACGAGAAATCGGTGTGTCCGGACGCGCCGATGTTCTGCACGATCATGTCGACGTCGACGTTGGCGGCGGCGATCGGGCCGAGGATCGCATAGGCGATGCCGGGCTTGTCCTCGACGCCCATCACCGAGATCTTGGCTTCGTCGCGGTTGAACGCGATCCCCGAGATGATCGCCTGCTCCATGTCGTCGTCTTCCTCGTATGTGATCAACGTGCCAGGCGATTGCGAGTCGACGTCCTCGAACGAGGACAGCACGCGCAGCCGCACCATGTACTTGCCCGCAAATTCGACCGAGCGGATCTGCAGCACCTTGGAACCCTGGCTCGCCAGCTCGAGCATCTCCTCGAACGTGATCTTGTCGAGCCTGCGCGCCTCGGGAACGATGCGCGGATCGGCCGTGTAGACGCCGTCGACGTCGGTGTAGATCTGGCACTCGTCGGCCTTCAGCGCAGCGGCGAGCGCGACGCCCGACGTGTCCGACCCTCCGCGGCCCAGCGTGGTGATGTTGCCGTGCCGGTCGACGCCCTGGAATCCGGCCACGATGACGATCGTGCCCTCGGCCAGGTCCTTGCGCATCCGCTGGTCGTCGATCTCGAGGATGCGTGCCTTGGTGAAAGCGCTGTCGGTGAGGATCCGGACCTGCGCCCCGGTGTAGCTGCGCGATTTCACGCCAAGATCGTGCAGAGCGATCGCCAGCAGGCCGATGGTCACCTGCTCCCCGGCGGCCGCGACGACGTCGAGCTCGCGCGGATCGGGGCTGGACGAGAGCTCCCGGGCGAGGCCCAGCAGCCGGTTCGTCTCGCCCGACATCGCCGACACCACGACGACGAGCTGATGCCCCTCGCGGTGAAAGCGCGCGACGCGCTTGGCGACGTTGCGGATGCGCTCGGTCGAGCCGACCGAGGTGCCGCCGTATTTCTGGACGATCAGGGCCATCGTTGGATGCGCACCAGCACCAGCGCCTGCACGAGCGCGCGGCGGTGACCGGATGCCATCATGCGCCGAGCGTACGGAACACGAGCGTCGCGTTGGTCCCGCCGAAGCCGAACGAGTTCGACAATGCCGCGCGGATCGCCATCGGTCGTGCGACCTGTGGTACGAAGTCGAGGTCGCAACTTGGATCGGGATTGACGAGATTCGCGGTCGGCGGCGCGACCTGGTCGCGCAGCGACAGCACGGTGAACACGGCCTCGACCCCCGCCGCGGCCCCGAGCAGATGACCGGTCATCGACTTGGTCGACGATACGGCGAGCTTCGAAACGTGGTCACCGAACGCGCGCTTGACCGCGATGCACTCGGCAATGTCCCCGAGCGGCGTCGACGTCCCGTGCGCATTGATGTAATCGATGTCGGCGGGCGTCATGCCGGCGTTGCGGATCGCGTTGCGCATGCTGCGGAAGGCGCCGTCGCCGTCTTCGGGCGGCGCGGTGATGTGGTGCGCATCCGCGCTCATCCCGTAGCCTGCGAGCTCGCAATAGATCCGCGCCCCGCGCGCCTTCGCGTGCTCGAGCTCCTCGAGCACGAGAATGCCGGCGCCCTCGCCCAGCACGAAGCCGTCGCGGTCGACGTCCCACGGCCGGCTCGCGGTCGCGGGATCGTCGTTGCGGGTCGACAGCGCGCGCGCCGCGCAGAATCCGCCGACACCCAGCGGTGACACCGTCGATTCCGCGCCGCCGGCGACCATCACGTCGGCGTCGCCGTACTCGATGAGCCTTGCCGCCTCGCCCAGGCTGTGATTGCCGGTGGAGCACGCGCTGACCGTCGCGATATTGGGGCCGCGATAGCCGTAGTGGATCGACACCAGGCCCGCGATCATGTTGATGATCGACCCCGGGACGAAGAACGGCGACACCTTGCGCAGCCCCCCCTGCAGGTAGGCGCGCTGCGTCTCCTCGATCATCTGGAGGCCGCCGATGCCCGAGCCGATGGCCACGCCGCAGCGCTCCTTGTCGCCGGCATAGCCCTCGAGTCCCGCGTCCTTGACCGCTTCCATCGTCGCGACCAGGCCGTAATGGATGAACGTGTCGTAGCGCCGCGCCTCCTTCGCCGAGAGCCAGCGCGACACATCGAAATCCTTCACTTCGCCGACGATCCGTGACGGAAAGCCGGAAGCGTCGAAACGCGTGATGGGTCCGATCCCCGAGCGTCCGGCGACGATGTTCTCCCAGGCGGGGGCGACACCGACGCCCACCGGGGACACGATGCCGAGACCGGTGACGACGACTCGACGGCGAGACATTAGATTGCCCGAAGTGGATAGGGATGCTGCAGGAGCGGCAGGCGGCTGCGCGCGCTGCCGTGGCCGCGACCGCGGGCCGTCGGCGCGGCCCGCTGCCAGGCGCTATTTCTTGACGTGGCTGCCGACGTAATCGATGGCCTGCTGCACCGTCGTGATCTTCTCGGCCTCCTCGTCGGGGATCTCGGTCTCGAACTCCTCCTCGAGCGCCATCACGAGTTCGACGGTGTCGAGCGAATCGGCGCCGAGGTCGTCGACGAACGACGATTCGTTCTTGATCTCCGCTTCATTGACACCGAGCTGTTCGGCGACGATTTTCTTGACGCGCTGTTCTACGTTTTCCATGCATCTCCTCCCCGTTATTGGGGTCAAGGAATCAAACCCGTGGATTTTACCGCAAGACCCGCCATGGCCGAAATGCTCATGGCATCAGCATGCCCCCGTTCACGTGCAGCGTGGCGCCGGTGATGTAGGCAGCCCGCGGGCTGGCCAGGAACAGCACCGCATTGGCGATGTCCTCGGGCGTCCCGAGGCGGTTGAGCGGTATGCGCGATAGCAGCGCATCGCGCTGGGCGGGCTGCAGCACCCGCGTGAGGTCGGTGTCGACGAAGCCCGGGGCCACGCAATTGACGGTGATGTTGCGGCTCGCCACCTCGAGCGCCAGCGACTTGGTGAATCCGATCAGGCCGGACTTGGCAGCGGCGTAGTTGGCCTGGCCGGGATTGCCCGAGCTGCCGACCACCGACCCGATCTGGATGATGCGGCCCCGGCGCACCTTCATCATGCCGCGCAGCACCGTCTTCGCGAGGCGGTAAGCGGGCTTCAGGTTGGTGTCCATGATCGCGTCCCACTCCTCGTCCTTCATGCGCAGGAGCAGGTTGTCGCGCGTGATGCCGGCGTTGTTGACCAGGATCGTCACCGCGCCGAGCCGCGACTCGACTTCGTGCAGCACGCGCTCGGTCGCCGCGGCGTCGGTGACGTCGAGTTGGTAGCCGGTGCCCGCAACGTTCGCCTCGCGCAGGAACGCCGCGATCGCTTGTGCGCCGTCGCCGGTGGTCGCCGTGCCGGCGACGCTTGCCCCCGCGCCGCCCAGCGCCAGTGCGATCGCGCGGCCGATGCCTCGCGTTGCGCCGGTGACCAGCGCAACCTCGCCGCGCAATTCAGCCGTGTCCATCGCCGCTCCTGTCATCGCCATTCACCTGCCTGCGCGCCGCTCACGCCGCTGCCAGCGTGTCGCGCGTTTCGGCGATGGCGGCGTCGTCCGAAAGGGCGATCGCCATCAGACGCTCATCGATGCGGCGCGTCAATCCGGTCAACACCTTGCCGGGGCCGCACTCGACGACGTGGGTGACCCCGCGGGCGGCAAGCGCCCCGATCGTCTGCGTCCAGCGCACCGGGCTCGCCGCCTGCCGTGCGAGCGCCTCGCGAATGGCGTCGGGCTCGGCATGGGTCGCGACGTCGACGTTGTGCAGCACCGGGATCGACGGCGCGCGGATCGCCACCCGGGTGAGCCTCGCGGCGAGCTTGTCCGCGGCGGGCTTCAGCAGCGAACTGTGGAACGGCGCCGACACCGGCAGCAGGACGCCCCGCTTGGCGCCGCGCGCCTTCGCGGCGATGATCGCGCGCTCGACGGCAGCCTTGTTGCCGGCGATGACGAGTTGCCCTGGCGCATTGAAGTTCACCGGCTCGACGACCTCGCCCTGCGCAGCGTCGCGACAAGCGTCCATCACCGCAGCATCGTCGGCACCCATGATCGCGGCCATCGCGCCGAGTCCGGGCGCCACCGCATCCTGCATCGCCTCGGCGCGAAAGCGCACCAGCGGGACCGCATCGCGAAAGGTGAGCGCACCGGCGGCGACCAGCGCCGTGTACTCGCCGAGACTGTGGCCGGCGACGAATGCCGGCATCGCGCCGCCTGCGGCAAGCCAGGCTCGCCACACGGCGACGCCCGCGGTCAGCATTACCGGCTGGGTATTGCGGGTCAGGTTGAGCGCCTCGGCGGGGCCGGTCTCGACCAATCCCCACAGGTCGTCCCCGAGCGCATCGGAGGCCTCGTCGAAGGTCGCGCGGACCTCGGGGTGATCGGCATAGGCTGCCATCATGCCGGTCTGCTGCGATCCCTGTCCTGGAAAAACGAACGCGATGGTCATCGTGAATGCCTGGTCGAAATGGCCTCGGGGACGATCGGGCGCCTCACCAGCGCAGCAGCACCGAACCCCAGGTGAAGCCGCCGCCGACGCCGAGCAGCATCAGGTGCTGCCCCGCGCGTATGCGGCCGTCGCGGACCGCGACGTCGAGCGCCAGCGGAATCGACGCCGCGGAGGTGTTGGCGTGCGCGTCGACGGTGGCGATGACTTTCTCGAGCGGAATGCCCAGCTTCTTCGCCGTCGCATCCATGATCCGCAGGTTCGCCTGGTGCGGAATCAGCCAGTCGATGTCGGATCCGGTCATCCGGTTCGCGGACAGCGCCTCGTTGGCGACCTCGGCGAGCACCCGGACCGCGAACTTGAACACGCCCTGCCCGTCCATGTGCACGAAAGGCGAGCCGGCGATGGTCCCGTTTCGCAGCTGTCCGGGGACGCACAGGATGCCGCGGTAGTGGCCATCCGCATGCAGATGCGCCGACAGGATCCCTGGCTCCGCTGCGGGAACGAGTACCACGGCGCCGGCGCCGTCGCCGAACAGCACGCAGGTGCCGCGATCGTTCCAGTCGAGGATCCGGGAATAGATCTCGGCACCGACCACCAGCGCGTTGCGCGCGGTGCCGCTCGCGACCATCTTGTCGGCGATGGCCAGCGCGTAGACGAATCCCGAGCAGACCGCCTGGACGTCGAACGCCGCGCCGCCGTGTACGCCGAGCTTGTCCTGAAGGATGCAGGCCGTCGACGGAAAGATCATGTCCGGCGTCGTCGTCGCGACGATGATCAGGTCGACATCGGCGGGCGCCATCGATGCAGCCGCCAGCGCCTGTCGAGCGGCGGCCAGCGCCAGATCCGACGTCTGCTCGTCGTCGGCCGCGATGTGCCGCTGCGCTATGCCGGTGCGCGTGCGGATCCATTCGTCGCTGGTGGCGACGCGCTCGGCGAGCTCGGCGTTGGTCACTACGCGCGACGGAAGATAGCGGCCGGTACCGGCGATGCGGCTATGCATGGGCGGCGGTGGGACCGGAGCTTCCGGGAGCATCGGAGGTAGTGACGGCGTCGCCTGATGCGACACCCATGCCCGCGATGCGCTGCGCGATGCGATCGAGCACCCCGTGCTCGACCTCGGCGTGCGCGCGCTTCAGTGCATTGACGAACGCCAGCACGTCGGCGCCGCCGTGACTCTTGACGACGACGCCGCGCAGACCGACCAGCGTCGCCCCGTTGTAGCGACGCGGATCGATGCGCCGCTTGAATGCCATCAGCACGGGGTAGGCGACGATCGCGGCAAGGCGCGTCAGCGGATTGCGCGTGAATTCCGCCTTCAGGAAGTCGTAGAGCATCTGCGCGAGACCCTCGGAAGCCTTGAGCGCGACATTGCCGACGAAACCGTCGCAGACGACGACGTCGGTGGTTCCCTGGTAGATGTCGTCGCCTTCGACGTTGCCGTAGAAGTTGAGGCCGGAGGTCCTCAGCAGCTCGGCCGTGTCCTTGACGACGTCATTGCCCTTGATGTCCTCCTCGCCGACGTTGAGCAGCCCGATGGTCGGTCGCTCGATGCCCTCGATCGCCGTCGCCAGCGCGCTGCCCATGGCCGCGAACTGGACGAGCTGCGCGGGCGTGCAGTTGACGTTTGCGCCCAGGTCGAGCACCAGCGTCTCGCCCGAGCGCGTGGGGAGCTGCGACGCGATTGCCGGCCGGTCGATGCCGGGCAGCGTCTTCAGCACGAAGCGCGCGATCGCCATCAGCGCGCCGGTATTGCCGGCCGACACGCAGGCATCCGCAGCGCCCTCCTTGACGAGGTTGATCGCGACCCGCATCGACGAGTCCTTCTTGCGCCGCAGGGCGTCGGCGGGGGGCTCGTCCATGTCGACGACTTCGCTGGCCGGATGCACGCTGACGCGTTCCCGCAGCGCCGGCCGCGTGGTCACCAATGCGGCCTCGAGCGCGGCCTGCTGCCCGACGAGGATGACCCTCGTGTCCGGCATCGCCGCCAGGAACTCGAGGCAGGCCGGGACCGTGACCGAGGGGCCATGGTCGCCCCCCATTGCGTCGACGGCTACGGTGACGGACATCGGGCTCGTGAGTTCAGGCGCCGCCCGCGGCGCCAGGGTCACTCGTCGGCCTTGGTCTTGACGACCTTCTTGCCGCGGTAATAGCCGCTCGGGCTGATGTGGTGGCGCAGGTGCACCTCGCCGCTCACCGGCTCGACGGCCAGCGGCGGACTGCCGAGAAAGTCGTGGGCGCGATGCATGCCGCGCTTCGACGGCGACTTCTTGTTCTGCTGGACTGCCATCATGCTCTCCTGTTGGTCACTTCACTGTCGGCGGGTATCGCGCAGGCGCCTTCGGGATGCATCGGCGCGAAGGGCAGTGCCAGCACCAGCTCGTCTTCGACCAGCGCGAGCGGATCGATCGGGAACCCCGCCAGCACGACCTCGGAACCGCTTTCGGCATCGAGCGCCGCCAATTCGGCCTCGCTACGCGCGAGGAGCAACTCGGTGCGCTGCTCGATCGGCCATTCGAAATCGGCGAGGCAGCGCTGGCAATTGAGCGTCACGGCGCCGGAAAGCGCGACCTCCAGCGCCGGCCGGCCCATCGCGTCGACCGCGCCGGTGATCCGCCAGTCGAGGTGCGCCGGCCCCTCGGCAAGCAGATCCTCGACGCGCGGCAGCCGGTGGGCATCGACGGTCCCTGCGGTGACGCCGCGATCACGTGCAAGCCGCAACGCGTCGAGCCGGGAGTTCGATGTGCCCTGGCCGTTGGCCAAGCGCGAATCCGTCACGTTCCCACCCTGCGCCGACGATCCCGGGAAAAAAAGCCGTGTCCCGGTCACGCCGGCGAAAAACGTAAAATCATACCGTCAATTGGCGGCGCTGTCAAAAAATGCCAGAAAAAACAACGATGAGCGAGGCGAAGCCCCTGGTTCTCGCCTCGGGATCCCGGTACCGACGTGCGTTGCTCGAGCGCCTGGGCCATCCGTTCGAAGTCGCCGCCGCCGATGTCGACGAGACGCCGCTGGCCGGCGAGACCCCGGCCGTCACCGCCTGTCGGCTCGCGATCGCCAAGGCACGGGCGGTCGCGGCGCGCCACGGCAATGCGCTGGTCATCGGCTCGGACCAGGTCGCACACGTCGACGGCATGGCGCTCTCCAAGCCGGGGAGCCACGAGGCTGCGGTCGCGCAGCTCACGCTGCTCTCGGGCCGCAGGATCGTGTTCCACACTGCGGTGGCGCTGATCGACGCCGCCAGCAAGCGCTGCCAGCTGCGCCAGGTCGATGTGGCGAGCACGTTCCGCCGGCTCACCGCGCAGGCCATCGACGGCTACCTGCGCCGCGAGCAGCCCTACGACTGCGCCGGTGCCGTCAAGTCCGAGGCGCTGGGCATCGCGCTGTTCGAGCGCATCGAAAGCGACGACCCCACCGCCTTGATCGGTCTGCCGCTGATCGCGCTGGTCGACATGCTGGCGCTCGAGGGCATCGACGTGCTTGCCGGAACGGGCACCGGCTGAGCGATGAGCGGTGTCCTCTACCTCGTCCCGAACCTGCTCGGCGCTGCAGCGCCGTCGGCGGTCCTGCCGCAACGCACGATCGACGTCGCGCGCGGCCTCGCCCGCTGGGCGGTCGAAACGCCCAAGGCGGCCCGCGCTTTCCTCAATTCGCTCGGCATGCCGGTCCCCCTCGCCCGACTCGACATCGCGCCGCTTCCGGGCGCGCCAGGCGCGGCTGGGATCGCGTCCATCGTGGCGCTCCTGCGCAGCGGCGAGGATGTCGGGTTGCTGTCCGATGCCGGATGCCCCGGCGTCGCGGATCCGGGTGCGGCGCTGGTGGCAGCCGCGCATGCCGCCGGCGTTACGGTGGTGCCGCTGGTGGGCCCGTCGGCGATCCTGCTCGCGCTGATGGCCTCGGGACTCAACGGCCAGCGTTTCAGCTTCCACGGCTACCTGCCGGTGAAGCCCGGGGCGCGAGCCGACGCGCTGCGCGCACTGGAAGCGCAGTCGCGGGCGGGCGGGCGCGCGGAGACGGAGATCTTCATCGAGACCCCCTACCGCAATGCCGCGATGCTGGGCGCGCTCGCAGGCGCGCTCAAACCGTCGACGATCGTCTGCATCGCGGCCGACCTCACCCTTCCGACCGAGTCGATCGAGCGCGCGGGCGCGCACGAATGGGGGAAGCGCGACGCCACCCGCTTCGACCGCCGTCCGGCGATCTTTCTGCTTCAGGCCGCCGACTCTTCGTCCGGCCAGCTCTTGATGTAGCTCCTGAGCATGCGGTTCTCGAAGCTCTGGTCCTCGTAGACGGCCTTCGCGACGTCGTGGAACGAAACGACGCCCTGCAGCATCGTCCCTTCCATGACCGGCACATAGCGGGCATGCCGCTCGAGCATGACTCGGCGCAGATCCATCACGTCGAGGCCCGGATGCGCCGTCAGCGGATCGCGCTGGTAGATGTCGCCGATCGCGAGACCGCCCAGCGTCCCGTCGCGCTCGGCGAGCGCCTTCAGGACCTCGGCAAAGGTCAGCATGCCGGCCATGCGCCCATGATCCATGACGACCAGCGAGCCGATGTCGTGCTGCGCCATCACCTGCACCGCCTCGAGCACCGGTCGCCCGGGCGGCGTCGTGAACAGCGTGTGGCCCTTGATTCGCAGGATTTCGCTGACGAGCATGTCGCCTCCTCCCGGTCGGACTGCGCGCAAGCCCAGATTACCCACACCCCGGGCATTGCGCAATCGCCGTCGTCGTCAGGGCGATAGCGGTCGTCGCTCGCGCAGCGCCTGCGCGAGCGTTCCGGCATCGACGTACTCGAGCTCGCTGCCGATCGGAACGCCGCGGGCAAGCCGGGTGACCCTGAGGCTGCGGGCGGACAGCAGCTCCCCCAGGTAATGCGCGGTCGCCTCGCCCTCGTTGGTGAAATTGGTCGCCAGGATCACCTCACGCACGACGCCGTCGGATGCGCGCGCGAGCAGGCGCTCGAGACGGATCTCCTTGGGGCCGATGCCGTCGAGCGGCGAGAGCCGGCCCATCAGCACGAAATACAGTCCGGAATACGAGTGGGTCTGCTCGACCATCAGCAGGTCCGCCGGCGTCTCGACGACGCAAAGCTGGGACGGATCGCGCTTGGCAGACTGGCACAGCGCGCACAGCCGCCCTTCGGTGAAGGTATTGCAGCGCTCGCAGTGCAGGACCGAGCGCGTCGCCTCGGCCAGCGCGCGCGCGAGGCGCTGGGCGCCGTCGCGGTCGTGCTGCAGCAGGTGCAGCGCCATGCGCTGCGCGGCTTTCGGGCCGACACCCGGCAGGCAGCGCAGCGCAGCGGCGAGCTCGTCGAGGCTGGACAGCGCTTCGCGCGGCGGGCCTCCGCGGGCAGCGGCGTCGCGCGCGTTCATCGCGACATCAGAACGGCAGCTTGAAGCCGGGCGGCATCGGCAGGCCGGCGGTCAGGCTGCCCATCTTTTCCTGCGACATCGCCTCGGCGCGCCGCACGGCGTCGTTGAATGCGGCGGCAATGAGATCCTCGAGCATGTCGCGGTCCTCGCCCATCAGCGACGGATCGATCGACACCTTCTTCACGTCGTGGCGGCAGGTCATCAGCACCTTGACGAGTCCGGCTCCGGCCTGGCCCTCGACTTCGGTGCGCGCGAGCTCTTCCTGCGCGCGCTGCATGTTCTCCTGCATCTGCTGCGCCTGCTTCATCAGCCCGGCGAGCTGGTTCTTCATCATGATCGTTCCTGGTTGCTGGAGGGTGGATTCGATGGGCCGCGCGATACCCGCTCGATCGTCTCGGTCTTCACCGTCGCGTCGAAGCGCGCCACGAGGTCGCGCACGAAAGGCTCGCTGCGAAACGCCGCTTCGCCCTGCGCGCGCGCCTCCTCGCGCTCGCGGCGCTCGCGCGCGGCGAGCGAATCGTCGCTCGCTTCGCCGATCTCGAACGCCAGCAGCAGCTTGCGCCCGGTCGCCGCCTCGAGCGCGGCCTTGAGCTTGTCGGCGTAGGCCTTGTCGGCGAGGTGCTTGTGGGAGGCGGGAATGGCGAGCGACAGCGCGTTGCCGCGGATCGATTTCAGCTCCGACTGGGCGGCGAGCTGCGCGCCCATGCCCGTGAGCTTGAGGCCGGCGACGAATTCGGGCCAACGCCCCGGCGAATCGGGCAGCGCTGCGGTCGCGACGGCAGCCTGTGCGACCGGGGCCTGTGGGACGGAAGCCTGTGCGACGGGAGCGGGTACGACCGCGGCCTGTGCAGCGGACGCTTTCGTGGCGGGCTCCGCCGGGTGCGCGGCCGCGGTGGTCGATCGGGCCGGCGATTTGCGCGCAGGTGCCGCATCCGGCGCAGCCGCCACTGAAGCGCCCGCCGGCTCGAACGCCAGCAGCCGCAGCAGCGTCATCGAGAAGCCTGTCGCCTCGTCGGGCGCGAGTGCCAGGTCGGCGCGGCCCTGCGCGCAGATCTGGTAGGCAAGCTGAACACCTTCGGCCGACATCTGCGCCGCATAGGCAGCGATGCGCTCGGCATCGTCCCCCGCCACGGCCTCAGGAACGGCCTGGCCGACGGCGATCCGGTGAAACAGCGCCGCCAGCTCGTCCAGCGCCGACGAGAACGCCTGCCCACTCTCGGCGAGCGCGTCGCTTTGTGCGAGCAGCATCGCGCCGTCGCCGGCGAGCAGCGCGTCGGCGATCCGGTAGACATATCCGCGATCGACGACGCCGAGCATCGCCCGCACCTCGGTCTCCCGAACCTCCCCGCTGCCGAAGGCAATCGCCTGGTCCAGCAACGACAGCGCATCGCGCATGGATCCCTGCGCGGCAGCGGCGATCTGCACCAGCGCCGCCGGCTCGCAGGCGATCTTCTCGGCCTCGAGGATGTGGGCCAGGCGTTGGCCGATCGTTGCGCGGGGAAGGGGCTTCAGGTTGAACTGAAGGCAGCGCGAGAGCACGGTGACCGGTATCTTCTGCGGATCGGTCGTGGCGAGGACGAACTTGACGTGCTCGGGCGGCTCCTCGAGCGTCTTCAGCATCGAGTTGAAGGCGCCTTTCGACAGCATGTGGACTTCGTCGATCAGGTAGACCTTGTAGCGGCCGGTCGTCGGCGCATAGCGCGCGTTGTCGAGAATCTCGCGCATGTTGTCGACACCGGTGTTGGAAGCGGCATCGAGCTCCAGCAGATCGACGAAACGGCCGGCATCGATGTCGCGGCAGGCCCCGCAGACGCCGCAGGGCGTCGCGGTGACGCCGGTTTCGCAGTTGAGGCTCTTGGCGAGCAGACGTGCCAGCGTCGTCTTGCCGACGCCGCGGGTGCCGGTCAGCAGGTAGGCATGGTGCAGGCGCCCCCGCGTCAGCGCATTGCAGAGCGCCGTGACGACGTGCTCCTGTCCGACGAGCTCGCCGAACGTCCGGGGTCGCCATTTACGCGCCAGAACCTGATAACTCATCGGCTACAAGCTCAGGTCGGTCCGGAGCGTCCAAAGGGGGTGGCGAGCCGTTCCCCCGGCACTTGCAGAGAATCGCTGTGGCTGCTTCCTTCCGGACCTGACCAGATTCACGACCATGCAATGCGGGGCGACCCGCCGTTGATCGGGCGCCATTGGCGCGAGCGCGCATTATAGCCTCCAATACCCTTCGCCTCCGGCGGGAGGCACGAAATCGGTGAAATGGGGTATAATGTTGCGTCGCACAAACGGCGCGATGGCGCGTCTGCGACCCTCGGATTCGGAGCATACGCACAGCCCACGGCAAGGCTGCGCTCAACGTACGGCGGCATAGGGATCGCCGCAAACCATCAGGGACGTGTCCGGCAACGGAAGCGTTGAAGGTGTCATGCGCGATCGAACGTGTATCCATCGCCCGCAGTACCTGCGCCTTGCGGGCGCCATTGCCATTGCGGCCGGCGTGCTCGTGATGCCCGGCTGCGAGCAACCGCCTGCCGCCCCGGCGCAGCAGGCGAGCCTCAGCGTCGTCGTCCGTCCCGGACCCACGACCTGGTTCGCGGGTCCGAACGGCCATGCCAGCGGTCTGGACCACGATCTGCTCACCCGATTCGCCCGCGAGCGCGGTCTCGTGCTCAAGGTGGCATTCGCCGACGACGGCGAATCCCTCCTGGAGAGCGTCGCCAACGGCGAGGCCCAGATCGGCGCAGGCGGGCTTTTCGCCGGCGGCGCACCCAAGGTCCGCGGGTCGGCGAGGGGCGCCCAGGCAGGTGCCACCCATGCAAGGGTCACCCAGGCAAGCATCGCGCACGCCGATGCAAACGACGCAGCGGCGCTGAGCTGGACCTCGGGCTACGACGCCGCGGAGCCGGTCCTGATCTACAACGTCGACGGCTACAAGCCGAAGCGTTGGGACGATCTGAAGGACGCGACGATCGCTTATCCTGCGCACACGGGCATCGATCCCCTCCTCGCCGGCGCGCGGCTCGCGCATCCCGGCATACGCTTCAAGGCGGTCGACGTCGTGTCGACGGACGTGCTGATCGCCCGGGTGTCCGAAGGAGCGATCGATTACGCGATCGTGCCCTCGCGCGATGCCTCGGCGGCCCGCAACATCCACCTCGACTTCGACGTCGCGTTCCCGGCCGGCCCGCGGGGCGATTTCGCGTGGGCCGTGGCGCCCGGGGACGAATCCCTGCGCGACGCGCTCGACGCCTTCATCGCGCGCCTTCGTGGCGACGGCACGCTTGCAAGGCTTGCCGACCGCTACAACGCGGCACCGGACGAGGTCGAACGCGTCGATGCCGGCGTGTTCCAGGACCGCATCCGCCAGTTGCTCCCGCAATGGCGCAGGACATTTGTCGAAGCACAGGCCCAGAGTGGCATCGAATGGCGCCTGCTCGCGGCGGTCGCCTACCAGGAGTCGCAATGGGACCCGCAGGCGACCAGCGAAACCGGCGTGCGCGGGTTCATGCAGCTGACCGCGGACACCGCGCGCGGCCTCGGCGTGGCCGACCGGCTCGATCCCAGGTCGTCGGCCATCGGCGCGGCGCGCTACATCGCTGACCTGAAGAGCAAGCTGCCGGCCCGCATCGCCGAGCCCGATCGCACCTGGTTGGCCCTCGCCGCCTTCAACATCGGCATCGGGCACCTCGAGGATGCCCGCATCCTCGCACAGCGCAACAAGCTCAATCCCGACTTGTGGAGCGATGTCCGCAAGATGCTGCCGCTGCTCGCCGATCCCAGGTACTACCTGGCCGCGAAGAACGGCTATGCGCGCGGCGGCATGCCGGTGGCGTTCGTCGGACGCGTGCGCGGCTACTACGACATCCTGCTGCGCACCCAGTCGGCCCAACCGCCGCTGCTGCAGGCGAGCCTTGCGCTGCGCTGACACGGCGCGCTGGGATCCAGCCGCATTCCTTTACGGCATCCTCCTCTTCGCGTCGGCGTGCGCGCTCGCCCATGCGCAGGACAGCGTCTACATCGAGCAGCTGACGACCACCGAAGTGCAGGCGGCGCTCGCCGCAGGCAAGACGACGATCATTATTCCGATCGGGGGCACCGAGCAAAGCGGCCCGCACATGGTCCTCGGCAAGCACGACGTCCGCGTCCGCATCCTCGCCGGCAGGATCGCGGCGGCACTCGGCAATGCGCTCGTCGCGCCGGTCGTCGCCTATGTCCCCGAGGGCAGCGTCGACCCGCCGTCGTCGCACATGCGCTTCGCCGGGACGATCAGCATCCCGGTCGACGTGTTCGAGCGCACGCTGGAAGCAGCAGCGCGCAGCTTCGCCGCGCACGGGTTTCGCGACATCGTGTTCATCGGCGACCATGGCGGCTACCAGCGGAGCGAGGAAGCCGTCGCGAAGCGGCTTGACCGCGAGTGGGCGCGCCGGCCCGCGCGTGCGCACGCGATCCTCGAGTATTACCGGGTCACCGAGACCGACTACGTACGCGCACTCGAGGCACGCGGATTGAGCCGGGCCGAGATCGGCACCCATGCGGGCGTCGCCGACACGTCGCTGTCGCTGGCGCTCGACCCGAGCCTGGTGCGGATGGGCGTGCTGCGCGCAGGCAAGGACCTCGACGCCGCGCACGGCGTCTACGGCGACCCGCGGCGCTCGAGCGCCGCGCTCGGAGCGCTCGGCGTCGATGCGATCGTGTCGCACACGGTCGCTGCAATCCGGCAGGCGGTGTCGCGACGCTGACGGTCCCGGTGCGGCGAACGTTACAATTGCCTGCCCGGAACCGTCGCCTTCCGCAGCATCACTTCAGGATCGCCCCGTGAAATCGAACGCCATGCTCGTTGCGCTGTTCCTCGCGCTGACTCTGCCTCCGTCGCTCGTCACGCCCGCCGCCGCGCAGGCCGCCCCTCCCGTGCCGCCGCGGATCGACACGGTGCCCGGCATGCCGCCCGTCGTCGACCCGTCGAACCTGTACAGCGAGGCCGGCGCCGGGGATCTCGCCGACGCGGTCAAGACCGCGCTGCCGCGCGTCTACGTCCCGAACGTCCGCTCCGACGACGTCTACGTGATCGACCCGGCGACAGACCGGGTGGTCGACCGCTTTCCGGTCGGGCGCAGTCCGCAGCACGTCGTACCGTCCTGGGACCTGTCGACGCTGTGGGTCGCGAACAACGCCGAAGGCCGCACCGACGGGAGCCTGACGCCGATCGACCCGAACACCGGCAAGCCCGGCCCCGCCGTCCCCGTCGACGATCCGTACAACATGTATTTCACGCCCGACGGACACTCGGCGATCGTCGTGGCCGAAGCGCACAAGCGACTGGACTTCCGCGACCCGAAGACGATGGCGCTGCAGTTCTCGCTCCCGGTCCCGGGTTGCGGTGGCATCAACCACGCCGATTTCTCGATCGACGGCCGCTATGCGATCTTCACCTGCGAGTTCTCCAGGGGCCTCGTCAAGATCGACATGGTCGCCCACAAGGTCCTGGGTTACCTCCACCCGGCGCGAGCCGGCATGCCGCAGGACATCCGCGTGAGTCCCGACGGCAAGCTGTTCTACGTCGCCGACATGATGGCCGACGGCGTGTTCCTGATCGACGGCGATGCGTTCAAGGAGATCGGATTCATCCATACCGGCGTCGGCACCCACGGTCTCTACCCCAGCCGCGATGGACGCAGGCTGTACGTCAGCAACCGGGGCTCGAACAAGATCCACGGGCCGCCGCACGGCCCGGGCAGCGTCTCGGTCATCGACTTCGCGACGCGCAAGGTCGAGATCACCTGGCCGATCCCCGGCGGCGGCAGCCCCGACATGGGCAATGTCAGCGTCGACGGCAAGCACCTGTGGCTCTCCGGACGCTTCGACGACGTCGTCTACGACATCGACACCGCGACCGGGGCGGTGAACGCGATCCCGGTCGGAATGGAGCCGCACGGCCTTGCGGTCTGGCCGCAGCCGGGACGCTATTCGCTGGGGCACACCGGCAACATGCGGTAACCATCCCCCGGGCCGCACGACGCCGACGGCGGCGCGCCGGCGTCAGCGGCGGGCGACGATCTCCTGCCCGCCCATGTAGGGTCGCAGTGCGGCCGGGACCTCGATCGAGCCGTCGGCACGCTGGTAGTTCTCCATCACGGCAACCAGCGTCCGGCCCACCGCCAGCCCCGAGCCGTTCAGCGTATGCACCAGCTCGGGCTTGCCCTGGGAATTGCGATAGCGCGCCTGCATCCGGCGCGCCTGGAACGCTTCGCAGTTCGAGCACGACGAGATCTCGCGATACGCCTGCTGCCCGGGCAGCCACACCTCGAGGTCGTAGGTCTTGGCCGCCGCGAAGCCGATGTCGCCCGTGCACAGCGCGACGACGCGGTAGGGAAGCTCGAGCTTCTTCAGGATCGCCTCGGCATGCCCTGTCATCGCCTCCAGCGCGACGTACGAATCCTCGGGACGCACGACCTGCACCATCTCGACCTTGTCGAACTGGTGCTGGCGGATCATGCCGCGCGTGTCCTTGCCGTAGCTCCCGGCCTCGGAGCGGAAGCACGGCGTGTGCGCGGTCAGCCTGACCGGCAACGCCTCCGCAGGGAGGATCCTGTCGCGCACCGAGTTGGTCAGCGTGATCTCGGAGGTCGAGATCAGGTACAGCTTCTCATCCGCGTCGTCGCCATGCGCCGCGCCGCCCTTCCTGACGGCGAACATGTCGGCCTCGAACTTGGGCAACTGCGTCGTGCCCACCAGCGTCTGCGCGTTGACGATGTAGGGCGTGTAGCACTCGGTGTAGCCGTGCTCGCGCGTATGCGTGTCGAGCATCAGCTGCGCCAGCGCACGGTGCATGCGCGCGAGATCGCCGCGAAGGAACGTGAAGCGGGCGCCCGAGAGCTTCGCGGCGGTCTCGAAATCGAGCATGCCGAGCGCCTCGCCGAGGTCGGTGTGGTCGCGGACCGCGAAGTCGAACGCGCGCGGCGTACCGACCCGCCGGACCTCGACATTCTCGTCGGCCGAGCGCCCTGCCGGTGTCGACGCATGGGTGACATTCGGAAGCTCGAGCAGGAAGTCGCGAAGCTTCGCCTGGACGCTGTCGAGCTCGCGCTCGAGTTGCTTCAGCGCATCGCCGAGGCCTGCGACTTCCGCGAGGACCGGTGCCGGGTCCTGGCCGCTGCCCTTGGCGCCGCCGACCTGTTTCGAGAGGGCATTGCGCTTCGATTGCAGGTCCTGGGTCCGGGTCTGGATGCTCTTGCGCTCGGCTTCCAGGGACTCGAAGCGGGCGGTGTCCAGCGCAACGCCGCGCCTGGCCAGCGCCGCGGCGACGCCCGCGAGATCGTTGCGCAATTGGTTGATATCGAGCATCGCTCGATGTTATCAGATGGGCGCGTCGTGCCCGCCATGATGTCGGCGCCGGCGCTACTCGTCTTCCGACGCGC
>JAGXBK010000210.1 GCA_018971195.1 Betaproteobacteria bacterium | reverse complement strand
GCTGCGCCAGATTCTCATTGATGCGTTGTCTCGTTCCCGTAGCGTTGCGGAGACAGTTACGAAACGAAGCCTGCTAAACGTTGGTGGTGGAAGCAAGGTGATTCCGATTCCGCAGCACTACGACGGCTGGGGGCATTTCCTCCTCGACATCGACGCTCGGGGAGAACCTGACATTGTTTGCGATGCGAGAAACCTGCACTCGCTGCCCGCGGCGCAGTTCGACGCGGTCTATTGCTCCCACAACCTCGAACACTACTACCGGCACGATGGATTCTCTGTGCTCCGAGGTTTTCGCCACGTACTCAAGCCTGATGGATTCGCGGAAATCAGGGTTCCCGATCTGATATCCGTAATGAAGCGGGTTCTCGTCAGCAATATGGACCTAGAAGACGCCCTGTATCAGTCTGCAGCGGGCGTGATCAGTGCGCTTGACGTGATCTACGGGTACGCCTCGGAAATCGAGAAGTCCGGCCAGGATTTCTATGCCCACAAGACCGGATTCAGCCCGGCATCGCTGCGACACACCCTGGAGCTGGCCGGATTTCCTGCTGTCTACATTTCAGAAAACCCCGAAGTATTCGAAGTCCACGCGCTGGCATTCAATTCACCCCCAGCAGCTTGGCAGCGCGACATGTTCGGGATCCCGGACTCGGCGCGATAGGTTGCACATCCCCCGTTCGACTCCAGGTGCACGATGCGGTAATCGTCGTCGGTGGTTGCAGCGAGCCCTCAAAGCGACGTTGGCCCAAGCTCAGCGCATGCATCCCTCGGTGAGACGTCAGGATCGCCGTTCCGTCTCCGCGAGCAAGCGTATAGTCTAATAGGTGTATATGCTCGCATATTGGAAGTACAGCTGAATGCTGATCCCCGCGACGAATTCGGACTCGGCGCCCTGCGCCTGCGGCCGGCTGCGCCGCGCCTCGCGGGCGCTGACGCAGCTCTACGACGACGCGATGGCGCCGGCGGGGCTTCGCGTCACCCAGTTCTCGCTGCTGCGCTCCCTCGCGCGCGACGGTCCGCTGCGCATCTCCGAGCTGGCGGCCCGGCAACTGCTCGACCGCACGGCGCTGTCGCGAAACCTCGATCCGCTGGTGGACGCGGGCTACGTCGACATCGTGCGCGGGCGCGACGCGCGTACGCGCGAGGTCGCGATCACGCGCACTGGCGCCACAACGTTGAAAGCTGCACAGCCGCACTGGGCGCAGGCGCAGCGTGAGGTCGAGCAGCGCCTGGGGCGAGCGAAACTCGATGCACTGATTGCGGTGCTCGGCGAGCTCGAGGCGCTGCATCCGGCAAATGCGATGCGCCGCTCTTCCCCGCCCTCACCCCGGCCCTCCCACGCAAGAGGGAGCGGGGGGAAGCCCGGGAATCACCGATGACAACGAGCGTGACTCCCGCAGCGTCCTGGCGCACGCCCACGGTCGTGCTGGTCTGCAGCAGCCTGATCATGGCGCTGGGCCTGGGCGTCCGTTATGGCTTCGGCCTGTTCCTGCAGCCGATGACGGCGGACCTGCACTGGACGCGCGAGACGTTTGCGCTGGCGATCGCCGTGCAGAACCTCGTGTGGGGCGCGACGCAGCCCTTCGCTGGCATGGTTGCCGACAAATACGGCGCAGGCCGCGTCGTGCTGGGAGGCGCACTGCTGTATGTGCTAGGGCTCGTCGTGATGGCGCATCCGACGACACCGCTGTCTTTCGTGCTGTCGGCGGGCGTGCTGGTCGGCACCGGCTTGTCCGGCGTGACCTACAGCGTCATCGCGGGCGTGCTGGGCCGGGCGTTTCCGCCCGAGAAGCGCAGCATGGTCCTCGGCATATCGACGGCCGCGGGCTCGTTCGGTCAGTTCGCGCTGCTGCCGCTGACGCAATGGCTGCTCTCGCATGTCGGCTGGGTTGGCGCGCTGGTCGTGCTCGGCGGCGTGGGTCTCATCATGGCGCCACTGGCCGCCGTCGTGGTTGAGAAGCGCGTCGCGCACGAACACGCACACCGGCAGTCGGCCAGCGAGGCGATGCGCGAAGCGCTTGGCCATCGAGGCTATGTCCTGCTGACCACCGGCTTCTTCGTCTGCGGCTTCCAGGTCGTCTTCATCGCCGTCCATCTGCCGGCGTACCTCGCTGACCGCGGCATGGCGCCCGGCATCGCCGTCACCGCATTGGCACTGATTGGCTTGTTCAATGTGATCGGGACCTACATCGCAGGAAGGGTCGGTGCGCGGATGCCCAAGCACCACATCCTGTCGTTCATCTATTTCGCGCGCGCAGTCGCCATCGCGCTGTTCGTGTTCCTGCCGCTGTCGGCGCTGTCGGTCTACCTGTTCTCGATCGCGATGGGATTGCTGTGGCTGTCGACGGTGCCGCCGACCAACGGCATCGTCGCGCAGGTGTTCGGCGTGCGCTACCTCGCGATGCTGTCGGGATTCGCCTTCTTCTCGCACCAGGTCGGCAGTTTCATGGGGGCTTGGCTCGGCGGCGTGCTCTACGACAGGACGGGCAGCTACGACATCGTCTGGTACCTGTCGATCGCGCTGAGCGTGGCCGCGGGGTTGATCAACCTGCCGATCGACGAGCGCGAAATCCGGCGCGCACGGGTGGCGGCGTAGGCCAGCGGAAACGCGGCGAACCCTCGGCGATCAATAGTGATATCGGCACTGCGCCACGAGGATGCTGTCGTCGTCGACGCCATAGACGAGCCGGTGCTCTTCGTCGATGCGCCGTGACCAGAATCCGGACAGATTGTGCTTCAGCGGCTCGGGCTTGCCGATTCCTTCGAATGGCGACCGTTGAATGTCGCGAATCAGCGCATTGATCCGCTTCAGTATTGCCTTGTCCCGTGCCTGCCAGAACAGGTAATCGTCCCAGGTCTGATCGGAAAACCTAATCGGCATCCGGCGCGAGTTGACGGACCGTTCCGCCGTGCTTGAGCAATTGTTCGATGGACTCGAGCAGACGCCTGGCGTTCTTCGGGCTGCGCAAGAGGAACGCCGTCTCTTCCAGCGCGTTGTAATCGTCGAGCGACATCATGACCACCGGCTTTCCGCTCTGCCGGGTAATGAGAATCGGCGCACGGTCATCGCTGACCTTGTCCATGATTTCAGCCAGGTGCTGACGGGTTCGGCTGTACGTGACGGTGTCCATGGTAGTTCCGGGTTCAGTTGTACAAATCATAGTACAATTCTATGACCAAGGCAACCGGTCCCGGATTACCGCGCGTTGATGACATCCACCGCGTCGGTGATGACGGTGTCCACGCCCCAGTCGAGCAGTTCCACGACGCGCGCCGGCTCGTTGACGGTCCAGGTCGCGACGCGCAATCCCGCGGCATGGAACTCGTCGACGCGCGCACGCGTGAGAAGCTCGTGATCGAGATCGACGGCGATGCAGCCGAGGCGCGCGACGCGATCGCGCCAGTCCTCGACGATCTGATCGACCAGCAGCGCCCGCGGCAGTCCGGGAACGGCGTCGCGCGCCGCGACCAGCGCCTCCTCCGAGAATGACGACAACAACGGCATGGCGTCGGCGCCTGCCCACAGTGCCTGCGCGTCGAGCGCCACCGCGGCACCGGTCTCGCGCTCGCGGCCCGGCGACGGTTTGATCTCGACGTTGACCGCGACGCCGTTGGCGCGGCTCCAGCGCGCCACGGCCGCGAGCGTCGGCAGCGTCTCGCCCGCAAACGCCGGCGAATGCCAGCCTCCCGCGTCGAGCTGCGACAGCTCGCGCCAGGTCAGCGCGTCGGCGCGCCCCCTGCCGTTCGTGGTGCGATCGAGCGTGGCGTCGTGCAGCAGAAACGCGACGCCGTCGGCCGAAAGCTTCACGTCGAACTCGGCCATCCGGTAGCCGTGCGCATGTCCGACCCGCAGCGCAGCAAGCGTGTTCTCGGGCGCGAGTTTGCCCGCGCCGCGGTGTGCGACCAGCTTCGGGTCGGGCCAGGCGGGAAGCTCGTGCATGATCGGTCCTCCGAATCATTGAGGCCAGTTCCCGATAAATGGGGTCAGAGCCGAATAAATGGGGTC
>JAGXBK010000209.1 GCA_018971195.1 Betaproteobacteria bacterium | reverse complement strand
CTGGCGAGCCGCAGCGACTGGGTGCTGGTGTCGAACAACACGGCGCTGCTTGCGAACCCGCGCATCGCCGAGGCGGCGAAGCCGATCGAGGCGCATCCCGGCTGGCGCCTGTGGACCGACGATTTCAACAACCTGTTCCAGGTGCTGCGGAGGTAGCGATCGACCCACGTGCCTACAGCGAGAGTTTCTCCTCGAGCCAGACCTTGATGAGCGACTGGTAGGGCACATCGCGCGCATTCGCGGCAGCCTTGATGCGCTCCAGCACGTGGACTGGCAGCCGAAGCGAGATGCTCTGGGTTGTCGGCTTGAGGTTTGGCAGGCGTACCCGCTCCCCCTTCGACCAATCGACCAGGCCGGTGCTGTCGCGCGTTTCCCAGAACTTGCGCTCATCGGCCTCGGATTTGAAGTGCGGCACCCTAGCTTTGCTGCTCATAGAACCTTCTTTCTTTGGTATGCATTGGACGCGCCGAGATGATCCGAATCCGCGTCATTCGATCTCGCAACGTAAACGTAATGTGCAAGCGTCGGCCTGCAGGGGTCATGCCCAGCGCGTGATAGCGGGGCTCGTGCGTAGAGTGGTTCACATCCGCCACCATCAACAATTGCGGATCGAAAAACACCTGCTCTGACTCGCTCTGCGACACTCCATGTTTCTCGTTTTTTCTGGCATTGCCCTGATCCCATTCGAAACCGACAATGTGTTCCAGCACTGGCATCGGTGTATATTACCATCATATACGCGTCACGGGAACCCTCCGGATCAACCTCCCCTCGGACCCCGGCCGCGCGGTCTAGAATGACGCCATGCCCACCACCGTTTCCGCAATTCCCACCACCGCCACCACCGCGGACGCGATCGAAGACCGCGCCAGCTACCGTGCGCTGACGAGACCGCGCGGCGCCCGGCACATCGAGGTGCTCGACCAGCGCGCGCTGCCGCACGCGGTGGCGAAAGTGAAGATCGCCACCGCCGACGTCGCGGCACTGGCCATCCGCAACATGCTGGTGCGCGGCGCGCCGCTGATCGGCGCGGTGGGCGCCTACGGACTGGCACTCGCGCTGGACCGCGATGCGAGCGACGCGGGCCTCGCCCGCGCGCACGCGACCCTCGACGCCACGCGGCCCACCGCGGTCAACCTGCGCTGGGCGCTCGATCGCGTGCGCAACGCAGTCGCGAGCCTGCCGGTCGACGCGCGGGCCGATGCCGCGTGGATCGAAGCCGACGCGATCCGTGCCGAAGACGTCGCGATCAACCATGCGATCGGCGTCCACGGCCTCGGGCTGCTGCGCGATCTCGCGAGCCGGCGCCCGGGTCCGGTCAACGTGATGACCCACTGCAATGCCGGTGCGCTCGCCACCTGCGGCTTCGGCACGGCGACCGCCCCGCTGTTCCTGGCCCACGCCGAAGGCCTGCCGCTGCACGTGTGGGTCAGCGAGACGCGCCCGCGGATGCAGGGCGCGAACCTGACGACCTGGGAGCTCGCCCAGCGCGGTATTCCGCACACGCTGTTCGTCGACAGCGCGAGCGGCATGCTGATGCGCCGCGGCGAGGTCAGCCTGGTGATGGTCGGGGCCGACCGCGTCGCGCGCAACGGAGACGTCTGCAACAAGATCGGCACCTACGACAAGGCGCTCGCGGCGCGCGACAACGGGGTCCCGTTCCACGTCGCGCTCCCGTCGCCGACGATCGACTGGAGCCTCGACTCCGGCAGTGCGATACCGATTGAGTCGCGTCCTCCGAGCGAGGTGCTGAACATGACCGGCCGCAGCGATGACGGCGAGATCACGACGGTCACGCTGGCACCCGCCGGGACACGAGCGGTCAACTTCGCCTTCGACGTCACGCCCGCCGAGCTCGTCGGCAGCTACCTGACCGAGCGCGGCTACGCCCGCGACGCGAAAGCCCTCGCGGACCTCTTTCCCGAGCGCGCCCATGCCCACGCTTGAGACGACCGACCTGCGCAACGCGATCATCGCGACTGCGCTGCGGATGAACGAGCTGGGAATCAACCGCGGCAAGTCGGGCAACGTCAGCGCCCGCATCGGCGGCGGCTTCATGATTACGCCGAGCGCCCTGCCCTACGACGAGACGGAGCCCGGCGACATCGTGACCGTGCACGACGACGGCCGTGCAGTCGGCAGGCTCGCACCGTCGTCCGAATGGCGCTTCCATCGCGCCATCTACGCCGCGCGTCCCGAGGTGCAGGCGATCGTCCACGCGCATTCGCCTTTCGCCACCACGCTCGCCTGCCTCGACCGCGGCATCCCGGCGTTCCACTACATGGTCGCCGTGGCGGGTGGCAACGACATACGGTGCGCGCCGTACGCTACATTTGGTACACAGGCACTGGCCGACGAGGCGTTGCGCGCACTTGATGGACGGCGGGCGTGCCTGCTGTCGCACCATGGCATGATTGCGGTGGGTGAATCGCTGAAGGTCGCGCTGGCGCTCGCGGTCGAGGTCGAGACGCTCGCCGAGATGTACTGGCGGGCATTGCAGATCGGCGAGCCGACGATCCTTTTAGATCAGGAGATGAAGGTCGTTCTCGCCCGGTTCGCCGACTACGAAGCGGGCCGGGGAACAGGTAGCTGAGCGCGGTCTAGTGTAGTGCTTCGTTCTGTTTGGAACTTAAATTGCGATTAGCGCGAATCACCTTGGCAAGGATGTCGTGAGCCTTGGCGGTCCAGACGAAGGGCTTGGGATTCCTGTTATGCACGGCGATGTACTCCTTGATCGCGGCGGTCAGTTCCGGGACGCTGTGAAAGACGCCGTTGCGCAAGCGCTGAGTTGTGATATCGCGGAAGAACCGCTCGACCATGTTGAGCCAGGAAGCCGAGGTCGGGGTGAAATGGACATGAAAGCGTGGATGCTTGGCGAGCCACTCCTTGACCTTCGGATGCTTGTGGGTCGCATAGTTGTCGCAAATCAGATGCAAACTCTTGTCCGGCGGCGTTTCACGGTTGATCTGCCGCAGGAAGTCGAGCCATTCGACATGACGATGGCGCTGCTCACAGCGCGAGATGACGGTACCGTCGAGGGTACTCATCGCGGCAAACAGCGTAGTGGTGCCGTTGCGCTTGTAGTCGTGGGTCATGGTGGCGGCACGACCGGGCTTCATCGGCAGACCCGGCTGGGTGCGATCGAGTGCCTGTACCTGGCTCTTCTCGTCGCAACACAGCACCAGCGCGTGCTCGGGCGGCGACATATACAGACCGACGATGTCTTCGAGCTTCTCGGCAAATTTTGGATCGCGCGATACCTTGAAGCGCTTGACCCGGTGCGGCTTCAAGCCACGCGCCGTCCAAATGCGCTGGATCGTGGTGTCGCTTACACCGGCCACCGCCGCCAGCGTCCGGGTACTCCACTGGGTCGCACCCTCCGGCTTGGTCTGCGTGGTCAAGCGCACGATCTCCGCCGGGTCGATCTTGGGCTTGCGCCCGCCGCGCGGCAGATCCTGCTCGATGGCCTTCAATCCGCCCGCCGCGTAACGCTCGCGCCAGCGACCAGCTTGAATCCGGCCAACGCCGAGCATCTCGCTAATCCGATAATTGTCCAGTCCGTCCGCCGCCAGCAGCACGATGCTGGCGCGCCGCGCCAAACGCACCTCCGTCGTATTCGAATGCGCCAGCTTCACCAACTTCTCCCGCTGCGCGTCGTCCAGTTGAATGGCACTTGCCTTTCGCATTGCCGCCTCCAAAGCGCATCGTATACACCTTGGAGTCGGCAGATTGAAAATGGTTCTATTAATTGCGAAGCACTACACTAGTATTGCAAGGGGTGCCGCAGCGTGAGTTCGCTGTCGATGCCGGCGTTCGCCAGTCGGTCGACCGGCCTGCCATCGGCTGCCCACGCAACCGATGCGCACACGCGCGGCGCGACGCGAATCGCGCTTGCGAGGTACATGGGCATGGAGTTCATGGCGGACTCATCTCGATCGATAGGCGAAGGTGACTCGAATAATTCCTGCGTAAAATTGGGGTCAGAGCTGTAAAATGGGGATCAGAGCTGCGAAATTGGGGTCAGAGC
>JAGXBK010000050.1 GCA_018971195.1 Betaproteobacteria bacterium | reverse complement strand
GCCCGAGACCGTCATCCGCGTGCTCTACCTGTCGGCAACCGGCCAGCTGACCGACGCGCCGCTCGCCATTCAGTTCGGTTGGTCCATGTTCCGGGTCTTCACCGCGTTCTTCGCCGCGTGCCTGACGGCGATTCCGGTCGGCATCGCGATGGGTGTGTCGCGGGTGGCGCGCGGCATCTTCGATCCGCCGATCGAGTTCTACCGCCCGCTGCCGCCGCTCGCCTATCTGCCCCTGATCGTCATCTGGTTCGGCATCGGCGAGCTGTCGAAGATCCTCCTGATCTACCTGGCCTGCTTCGCGCCACTCGCGATGAGCGCACGCGCCGGCGTGCGCTCGGTATCGCAGGAGCAGATCCACGCTGCGTACTCGATGGGGGCGACCCAATGGCAGGTCATCTGGCACGTCATCGTGCCCGCGGCGATGCCGGAGATCCTGACGGCGATGCGCATCGCGATCGGCTTCGGCTGGACCACGCTCGTTGCCGCGGAGATGGTCGCCGCGAACACGGGTCTCGGCCAGATGGTGCTCAATGCGTCGAACTTCCTGCGCACCGACATCGTGATCATGGGCATCATCGTCATCGGCGTCGTCGCCTACGCATTCGACCTGCTGATGCGCTACATCGAGCACGTGACGGTTCCCTGGAAAGGCAAGGCCTAGGCGCGGCACGAGACCGCGCACGATCTGATAAGCTGCCGCGAGTCCCGATCCTTCCGGAGCCCCCGCCGCGGCACTCAGCGCCATGCGTGCCGGCGCGGTGGCCGCCGAGGCCATGCCCACGTGTCCCCGCTCGCTCTGAAGGTCCTGCCGTTCCTGTCGTGGCGCCATCGCATCGATCGCCGCACGCTGCGCGCCGATGCGCTCGCAGGGCTCGTCTCCGCGGTGATGGTGCTCCCGCAGGGGGTCGCGTTCGCGACGCTGGCCGGCATGCCCCCCGAGTACGGGCTCTACGGCGCGATGCTCCCCGCGATCGTCGGCGCGCTGTGGGGATCGTCGTGGCATCTCGTGTCGGGCCCGACCAACGCGACGTCGCTGATGGTGTTCGCGACCGTCGGCGAGCTCGCGGCCCCGTTCACGCCGATCTACATATCGCTGGTGCTGACGCTGAACCTGATGGTCGGTCTCACCAAGCTCGGGCTCGGCGTCGCCCGCCTCGGATCGCTGGTCAACTTCATCTCGACCGCAGTCGTGATCGGGTTCACGGCAGGCGCCGGGTTCCTGATCGTCGGCGCGCAACTGCGCAATTTCTTCGGCATCGACATCCCGCAGGAGCCCAGCTTCTTCGTGGGAGTCGCGGCATTCCTCGGTCACGTACGCGACACCGATCCCGCAGCGCTGGCGGTCGGCGTGGTCACGCTCGTCGCCGCGCTGGCCGGCAGGCGCTGGTTCGCGCGGGTGCCCTACATGATGACCGGCATCGTCGCCGGCGCGCTGTTCGCGCTGCTGCTCGCGCGGCTGGGCTGGGCCAAGATCGCGACGATCGGTTCGCTGCCCTCGGCGATCCCTCCCGTATCGATGCCCGATTTCACCTGGGAGACCTGGCAGACGCTGGCCCCGCTGGCGCTCGGCCTGACGGTCATCGGGTTGTCCGAGGCGATCTCGAGCGCGCGCGCGGTTGCGCTGCGCTCGGGCCAGCGCATCGACGGCAACCAGGAATTCATCGGCCAGGGTCTCGCCAACATCGCAGGGGCGTTCACGTCGAGCTACCCGACGTCGGGATCGTTCAACCGCACCGGCTCGAACTTCGAGGCGGGTGCGCGCACGCCGCTCGCCTGCGTGTTCTCGGCGGGAATGCTGCTCGCGATCCTGCTGCTGGTGAAGCCGCTTGCGGCGTATCTCCCCGTCGCGTCGATGGCAGCGGTGCTGTTCGTCGTCGCCCGCGGCCTGATCGACACCGACGCGATGCGCCGCGTCTGGAAGACGAGCCCGGGCGACGCGCTGACGCTCGTCGTCACCTTCATCGCGACGCTGACGATCCGCCTCGAAGTCGCGATCCTGGTCGGCGTTCTGGTCTCGCTGCTGGTCTACCTCAACCGGACGACGCATCCGCAACTGGCGCGGGTGCTTCCCGACCGCCAGTCGGTGGCAAGGCGCTTCATGCGCGTGGTGCCCGGAGAGCCGCTGTGCCCGCAGCTCGACGTGCTGCGCGTCGACGGCTCGCTGTTCTTCGGCGCCGTCGAGCACCTGCGCGATGAGCTCGAGGCGGCACGCCGCGAGCGCCCGGGCATCCGCCACCTGCTGCTCGTCGGCAGCGGCATCAACTTCATCGATGCCGCCGGCGCCGACCTGCTCGTCCATGAAGCGCGAACCATGCGCGACGCCGGCATCACACTGCACCTGTGCAGCCTGAAGCCGCAGGTACGCGATGTGCTGGAGCGCGGCGGGCAACTCGACGAGATCGGCCACGACAACGTCCATCGCGCCAAGGCCGAGGCGCTGCGCGCGATCTACGCCCGACTCGACTGCGCCACCTGCGCGAGCTGCGCGGCGCGCGTGTTCGAGGAGTGCCAGACGACGCTGCCCGACGGCAGCCCGCGCGACCGGCCGCGCCCCGAATTCGCGCTGCGGGGGCGCTGAGCGCTCCGCGCGTCGTCCGGCGCTCCAACGGCGCCGCCTGGGCGACGCCTGCCGGGGCATGGGAGCCCGGCAACGCAGGGCGCGCGCGGCAATCCGGTTGTGCTTCACCCCCTGACACAAATGACGGTTTCGCCGGGAGACCGCGCCACGGGCGCGATTTCCGGTGCTTCAATGTCGCCGCGCCCGGGTGCAATGCGCGCGCGAGCCCGCAGCGCGCATGCGCAACCAACGGCGGCCGAACACCCGATGATCTCGATTCCATGCACGGTCCGGCTCGTCGTCGCGAGCATGCTGCTCGCGGCGTGGCCGTTGCCGGCCGCGTCGCAGGCCGGCGCCGGAAAAGCGCCCGCGCGCGGCGGTCCCGACACCCTGCGGCCCGCGCAAAACGCAACCCCGCCGACAGACCTCCGTCGCCGACAGGCGTTCGTCGACGCCAGGCTGCAGCTCGAGCGCGAATTCGAAGCGACTTCCCGGATGCGCGACGGCGACCCGGCGCGCTACGCGACCGCGGCCCGGAGCTACCTCGATCGCGCCATCCGGCTGGCGGATGCCTATCCCGGCCTGCCCGAGGCCGGGTTCTACCGGCGCGATCTCGTGAAGGTCGCCGAGGGCCTCGCGCCATCGGTGAGGTTCGCGCTCCACGATCCGGGGCGCGCCGCGCGGCTCTACCGGCAGGCGATCGAGCTGTCGCGCGACCTCCCAGGGCAAGAAGGCCTTGCGCTGACGGCGAGGGTGGGGCTGGCCGACACGCTGCGCTTCGATTTCCGCGACACCGACGCCGCACTCGCGCAGTACCGGGAGATGCAGGCGCGCATGGCGGCAGCGAAGCGCTCGCACGGCGAGACCGAGGCCATCCTCGACCGCGCTGCAGCGGCGTATTTGCGCGCCGAAATTGCCTACCTCGCGCAGGGCAGGCGTCATTCGGGCACGCCCGAAGGCGAGGTGCTGGCCATCGTTGCCGTGCTGCTGCAGCAGGGCGCCGAGTCCCTTTCCCGTGACGATCCGGCACTGCGGGCGATGCGGATGACGCTGTCGTCGCGCGATCCGGACGACGCGGAGCGGGAATCCCTCGCACGACAGATCGAGTCGCTCTCACCGTCGCAAACGCGCCTGCCGGCCGTCTTCGATTACCTTCCCGTGCTGCGGACTCCGGAGCGCATCGCGGCTTTCATGCGCAGGCACGACCCGTCCGGATTCCTGTCGTCCGCCGCGTTCGGCGCCTGGCACCGTCTGCAGCAGGAGCCCAGCGCCGGCGCACCACCCGCGCAGCGAAGCGCGGGCCTGCAGATGCTCGCGTGGTCCGCCCGCGACCGGGAAGTGATGCTCGGGGCGGAACGCGCATTGCTCGGACAGCGCATCGACGCGGACTTCACTCCTGATCCACGGTTGTCGAGCCCCGAATCGACATGGAAAGCGTTCCTCGCGGCGCTGTCCGCGGGCAGGCTCGGCGACGTATGGAAGTGCGCGACGCCGGGCATGCGCAACAAATTCGAGCCTTCCTTCTCGGCCATGAGCGCGACGCAGCTTCGGACCATGGCGAATTCAGTCGTCGAGTTCAGGCGCTCGCTGGAACTCGAAGGAATCGTCGAGGCATCGGTCGTGATGTCGAACGGCCGTGCGAGCACCGTACAATTCGTCAAGTACGGCAAGGAGTGGCGCATTTCCGAAATGTAAGGCCGGGAACCGCCACGCGAGCGGCAGGAAGCCGCGCTCAGCCGCCCTTCCTGACGCTGCGCACGCGCAGCGGCGGCATCGCTGCGATCACCTTCGCGCCTGCGACGCAGTCGACGAAATAGCGCTTGCGCCCGCCGATGTCCTCCTCGACCAGGCCGTGGATGTCGGTGTCGAAGCCCGGAAAGCGCTCGTTGAAATCGCGCGCGAACTGCAGGTACTTGACGATCTGCCGGTTGAAGCGCTCGCCGGGAATCAGCAGCGGGATCCCCGGCGGGTAGGGCGTCAGCAGCACGCTGGTGACACGCCCCTCGAGCTCGTCGATCTCGACGCGCTCGATCTCGCGATGCGCCATCCGTGCGAACGCATCGGCAGGCTTCATCGCGGGCTCGAGATCCGACAGGTACATCTGGGTGGTCACCCGTCCGATGTCGTTCGCCTTGAAGATGCCGTGGATGCTGTCGCAAAGGTCGCGCAGGCCGATCTTCTCGTAGCGCGGATGCGCCTGGACGAACTCGGGAAGCACCTTCCACAGCGGCTGGTTGCCGTCGTAATCCGACTTGAACTGCTGCAGCGCGGTGACAAGCGTGTTCCAGCGGCCCTTGGTGATGCCGATCGTGAACATGATGAAGAACGAGTAGAGACCCGTCTTCTCGACGATGACGCCGTGCTCGGCCAGGTACTTGGTCACGATCGCCGCGGGAATGCCCTGGTCGGAGAAGTCGCCCGCCACGTCGAGTCCGGGCGTCAGCACCGTCGCCTTGATCGGGTCGAGCATGTTGAAGCCGGGCGCGATGTCGCCGAAACCGTGCCATTTGTCCTCGGCGCGGATCATCCAGTCCTCGGGATCCCCGGGGCCCTCGTCGGCGAGCTTGTCCGGGCCCCAGACCTTGAACCACCAGGAATCGCCGTACTCGTCGTCGACCTTGCGCATCGCACGCCGGAAGTCGAGCGCCTCCATGATCGACTCCTCGACCAGCGCGGTGCCTCCCGGCGGCTCCATCATCGCCGCGGCGACGTCGCAGGACGCGATGATCGCGTACTGCGGCGACGTCGACGTGTGCATCATGTACGCCTCGTTGAAGCGGTAGCGGTCGAGCTGGCGCGTATCGCTGTGCTGGACGAGGATCTGCGACGCCTGCGACAGGCCGGCGAGCAGCTTGTGCGTCGACTGCGTGGAAAAGACCAGCGCGTCCTTCGAGCGCGGCCGGTCCTTGCCGATCGCGTGCATGCCACGGTAGAAGTCGTGGAACGCCGCATGCGGCAGCCACGCCTCGTCGAAGTGCAGCGTGTCGATCTTCGTCGACAGCAGCTCCTTGATGGTGTCGACGTGGTACATCACGCCGTCGTAGGTGCTCTGCGTCATCGTCAGGATGCGCGGCTTGGTCTTGACGTGGCGCGCGAACGGATGCTCGCGGATCTTCTTCTCGATGTTCTCCCAGCGGAACTCCTCCTGCGGGATCGGGCCGATCAGGCCCATGTTGTTGCGCGTCGGCGTAAGAAACACCGGGATCGCGCCGGTCATCGTGATCGCATGCAGCACCGACTTGTGGCAATTGCGGTCGACGACGACGATGTCGCCCGGCGCGACCGTCGCGTGCCACACGATCTTGTTCGAGGTCGACGTGCCGTTGGTGACGAAGAACAGCTCGTCGGTGCTGAAGATCCGCGCCGCATTGCGCTCGGATGCCGCGACCGGTCCGGTGTGGTCGAGTAGCTGGCCGAGCTCGTCGACCGAATTGCAGACGTCGGCGCGCAGCAGGTTCTCGCCGAAGAACTGGTGGAACATCTGCCCGACCGGGCTCTTGAGGAACGCGACCCCGCCCGAATGGCCGGGACAGTGCCACGAATACGATCCATCGCTGGCGTAGTGGACGAGCGCCCGGAAGAACGGGGGAGCGAGGCTGTCGAGGTAGCTGCGCGCCTCGCGCAGGATGTAGCGCGCGACGAACTCCGGCGTGTCCTCGTTCATGTGGATGAAGCCGTTCAGGTGCCGCAGGATGTCGTTGGGGATGTGGCGCGAGGTCCGCGTCTCGCCGAACAGGAACACCGGGATCTCGGCGTTGCGGAAGCGGATCTCGTCGACGAACTCCCGCAGCTTGGCGAGAGCATCGTGGGTCTGCCCGATCACGCCGGCGAACTCCTCGTCGTCGATCGACAGGATGAATGCCGAAGCGCGGCTCTGCTGCTGGGCGAGCCGCGACACGTCGCTGTAGCTGGTGACGCCCAGCACGTCGGCACCCTCGTCCTCCATCGCCTTGCCGAGCGCGCGGATGCCCAGTCCGCTCGCGTTCTCGGAGCGATAGTCCTCGTCGATGATGACCACCGGAAAGCGAAATTTCATTCCTGTCTCCGTCGGCACCGGCATCGTGGTGCGCAGATAGTGTCAGACTGGTGCGGGCGTCAAAGTTCCGCCGCGGGCGCGCTGGCGATCCGCCGGAGGCCCGGCGCGGGCCGCGCGCCCGGCGCGAATTGTGCGCCAACTTTGCCGGCGGGAGCGACAATTTTGGCTGTCACCCTTTGACGACGGCGATTCCGGCACCCCAGGCGGGCAGCGCGACGCCGAGCGGCCAGGGCGGATGGCGGCCCCGGGCAGGCTCCTCCCGGCGGCCATGGCGGCGGCGAGCCCCCGGTGCCGCCGGCGAGCGGCCGGCGGCGCTGCGCCCGAGGCCGCGCGCGATCAGCCCGCGGCAGCGGACTGGATCTGCATCAGCAGGTCGGTCTTGGACACCGCCCCGATGAAACGCGGCTGCTCGAGGCTCGCGACGACCGGCAGCCGTTCCCCTTGATGGGCGAAGAACTTCTGCAGCGCGTCGCCGAGCTTCATCTGGGGCGTCAGCAACGGCATGTCGGTGCGCAGCAGCTCCCGGGCGCCGGGCTCGCCCGGCGGGCCGCCGCCGAGGAGGTGCTGGTTCACGTCGTGGAGCGAGATCACGCCGCGGAACATGCCGTCGCCGTCGAGCACGTACAGGAAGCGCACCGGATGCTCGACGAACGCGCGCCGGATGTCGGCGAATCGCGCGTCGATGCCCACGCAGGGCTGGGTGGTCTTGATCAGCTGCGCGATCTCGAGCGACTGCCACGCGCCTTGCGTGCCGCTGCCTTTCTCGCGGTGGGACACCGCCGAGTACATCGGCATGCCGCCGGAGGTCCGCGCGACGAAATAGGCGACGACGCAGGAAAGCATCAGCGGCAGCACGGCCTCGTAGGAGAGTGTCATCTCGAAGATCATCAGGATCGCCATCAGCGGTGCGCGTGTACCGGCCGCGAGCAGCGCGCCCATGCCGACGATCGCGTAGGCGAACGGCTGCGAGGTCACCGCAGGCCACGCGGCGTGCGCGGCCTGCCCGAACAGCAGCCCGAGCGCGGCGCCGAAGAACAGCATCGGCGTGAAGATGCCGCCGACCGCGCCCGAGCCCATGGTCGCCGCGGTGGCGACGATCTTGGCGAGCAGCAGGATCAGCACCGCGGGCCAGAGCCACTCGTGGTGCAGCAGCGAGTTGACGACGCTGTAGCCGTTGCCCCAGACCTCGGGGACGTAAACGGAGATGCCGCCGACGATCAGGCCGCCGATGCCCATCCGCAGCGCGAGCGGCAGGGGGACGCGGGCGAATGCCCGCTTGGCGTTGTCGAGAAAGCCCAGGAACAGCGGTGCCGCGGCACCGGCGACCACGCCGAGGCCGACGAACAGCCACATCTCGCGCCCGGCGATCACCGGGAACGGCGGCATCTGGTAGGGCGCGCCGTAATCGGTCAGCGCGCGCATCGACACGTTGGAGACCACGGCCGCGACGAGGAGCGGGCCGAAGGTATCCATCGCAATCGAGCCCAGCACGATCTCGGAGATGAACAGCGCGCCGGCGATCGGTGCGCTGTACGCCGCCGTGATGCCCGCCGCGGCGCCGCAGGCGACCAGCAGCCGCAGCCGCGGCCCGCTCTGCGAAGACGTGCGGCCAAGCATCGACGCCGTCACCGCCGCGAGCTGCACCATCGAGCCTTCGCGGCCGATCGACCCGCCCGACGCGACGGAAGCGAGCGACGAAAGGCTGCGCGCGAGGCTCTCGCGAATCGGGATGCGTCCGTCGCCGATGACGATCGCTTCCATGTAGTCGGACGCCGTGTGCGCCCCGATGAAGCGGCGGGCCGCCTGCAGGGTCAGGCCGGCCGCCATGCCGCCGCCGGCCGGCAGGATCAGGCGCTGCCACCACGCAAGCGACCGGGCGGTCTCGACGAGGCTCGTGCTGTGCTCGGACAACAGAAGCTGGAAGAGATGGATGCCCTCGCGAAATGCGATCGTCGCGACCGCGCCGGTGAAGCCCAGGACGGCGGCCCACACCAGGTCGATGTGCGAGCCTTCGGTGCCGAAACGCTCGATGCCCAGCAGCCACCAGCGCTGCAGGCGCGCACGCAGCCCCGGCTTGTCGCGCTTCACCTCCTCGGGTTCCGGCATGATCGAGCGGGTCGCCGTCAGCGCGTCGGCGGGAGACGCACGGCGTCGATCAGATCTTCGGCAGCGTGACGCCCTGCTGCCCCTGATACTTGCCGCCGCGGTCCTTGTACGACGTCTCGCAGACCTCGTCGGACTCGAAGAAGATCACCTGCGCGACGCCCTCGTTCGCATAGATCTTCGCCGGCAGCGGCGTCGTGTTCGAGAACTCGAGCGTCACGTGTCCTTCCCATTCGGGCTCGAGCGGCGTCACGTTGACGATGATGCCGCAGCGCGCGTACGTCGACTTGCCGAGGCAGAGCACGAGGACATTACGCGGAATCCGGAAATACTCGACGGTGCGCGCCAGCGCGAACGAATTGGGCGGAATGATGCAGACGTCGCCCCTGAAGTCGACGAACGACCCGGCGTCGAAGGCCTTGGGATCGACGATGGTCGAGTTGATGTTGGTGAAGATCTTGAATTCGTCCGAGCAGCGGATGTCGTAGCCATAGCTCGATGTGCCGTAGGAGACGATCCGGCGCCCGTCGAGCTCGCGCACCTGCCCCGGCTCGAATGGCTCGATCATGCGGGTCGATTCCGCCATGCGGCGGATCCATCGGTCGGATCGGATGGACACGGGTCTCGCTCCGGGGGGCGGCGCGACGGCACGCCCGCCGCTCATGTGTTCTGGACGACGATGCTGGGGAACTTCGACGAAAAGTCCTCGGCCTTCTGCGCGACGGCGACGGCGACCTTGCGCGCGATCGCCCGGTACGCCTCGGCGACCGGGCCGTCGGGATCGGCGACGACCGACGGGCGACCCGAGTCGGCCTGCTCGCGGATGCGGATGTCCAGCGGCAGCGACCCCAGGAACGGCACCTTGTAGTCCTCGCACAGCTTCTGCGCGCCGCCTTCGCCGAAGATGTGCTCGGCATGCCCGCAGTTCGAGCAGATGTGGATCGACATGTTCTCGACGATGCCGACGATCGGCACGCCGACCTTCTCGAACATCTTGAGTCCCTTGCGCGCGTCGATCAGCGCGATGTCCTGCGGCGTGGTGACGATCACGGCGCCCGTGACCGGCACTTTCTGCGCCAGCGTCAGCTGGATGTCGCCGGTGCCGGGCGGCATGTCGACGACGAGGAAATCGACTTCGCGCCAGTTCGTGTCTTTCAGGAGCTGCTCGAGCGCCTGCGTCACCATCGGGCCGCGCCACACCATCGGCGTATCGGTGTCGATCAGGAAGCCGATCGACATCGCCTGCACGCCGTAGGCTTCGAGCGGCTCCAGCGTCTTGCCGTCGCGCGACTCGGGACGTCCGGCGATGCCCAGCATCATCGGCTGCGAAGGCCCGTAGATGTCGGCGTCGAGGATGCCGACCGTCGCACCCTCCGCCGCCAGCGCCAGCGCGAGGTTGACCGCGGTCGTCGACTTGCCGACGCCGCCCTTGCCGCTCGCCACCGCGACGATGTTCTTCACGCCGGGAATCAGCTTGACGCCGCGCTGCACCGCGTGCGAGGTCGTCTTCTGCGCCAGGTTGACCGTGACGCGGGCGACGCCGGGCAGCGCCGCGACCGCATCGCGCACCAGCGCGCGCAGCAGGTCGTGCTGGCTCTTCGCGGGATAGCCGACCTGCACGTCGACGACGACGTCACCGCCCTGGACCTGGATCTTCCGGATCGACTTGCCGGCGACGAAGTCGCGGCTGGTATTGGGATCGACGACGGCTCGCAGGCACGCCTCGACGTCCGCCTCTTTGACTGCCATCTCGCATTCGCTCCGGGGAATGAGGGTCGGAAACCGCATCCGATCCAGCCTCTTATTCTAGCCGATCCGCCCCGGCGCGCCCGAAGGCCCGCGTGCCCGTTTGCTAGAATCGGGTGCCTTCCCCCAGCCAACGCCCACCGCCCCTCCCCCCGACCGCCGATGCCCGCTCCGGCCCGCACGCTGTTCGTGACGACCGCACTTCCGTACGCGAACGGTCCGTTCCACATCGGCCACATCATGGAGTACATCCAGGCCGACATCTGGGTGCGCTTCCAGCGGATGCAGGGCAACGCCGTGCATTTCGTGTGCGCCGACGACACCCACGGCGCGCCGATCATGCTGAAGGCCGAGAGCGAGGGAATCACGCCCGAGGCGCTGATCTCGCGCGTGGGCGAGTCGCACCGCGACGACTGGAAGCGCTACCACATCAGCTTCGACACGACGCACACGACGCATTCGCCGGAGAACGTCGAGCTCGCGCAGTCGATCTACCGTGCGCTCGCCGCGCGCCGGCTCATCGCGACGCGGACGATCTCGCAGTTCTACGACCCGATCAAGGGCATGTTCCTGCCCGATCGCTACATCAAGGGCACCTGCCCGAAGTGCGGGGCCAAGGACCAGTACGGCGACGCCTGCGAGGTCTGCGGCTCGACCTACACCCCGACCGACCTGATCGAGCCGTACTCGACGCTGACCGGGGCCCGGCCGGAGATGCGCGACTCCGAGCACCTGTTCTTCCGGCTGTCGGCCCCCGAGGTCGCGGAGTACCTGCAGCGATGGACGGCGGCGCCGGCACCGGGCCAGGCGCTGCAGCCGGAGGTCTTCAACAAGGTGCAGGAGTGGCTGGGCGACGGAGGCCGCAAGCTCGCCGACTGGGACATCTCGCGCGATCCGCCGTATTTCGGCATCGAGATTCCCGACCAGCCGGCCGGCGCGCCCGCCAAGTATTTCTACGTCTGGCTCGACGCCCCGATCGGCTACCTCGCCGCGCTGAAGAAGCATTTCGACTCGGGGGCCGCGCGGGCGCTGGGCGAGAGCCGCAGCTTCGACGCGTTCCTGGCGGACCCCGCGGTCGAGCAGTATCACTTCATCGGCAAGGACATCGTCTATTTCCACACGCTGTTCTGGCCGGCGATGCTGCACTTCGCCGGGCGCAAGACGCCGAACAACATCTTCGTGCACGGCTTCATCACCGCCTCCGGCGAGAAGATGTCGAAATCGCGCGGCACCGGCATCTCGCCGCAGCGCTATATCGAGCTCGGGCTCGATCCCGAGTGGCTGCGCTACTACATCGCGGCCAAGCTGAACTCGCACGTCGAGGACATCGACTTCGGCCCCGACGATTTCGTCGCGCGCGTCAACAGCGACCTGATCGGCAAGTATGTCAACATCGCGAGCCGCGCCGCGACCTTCATCTCGCGACACTTCGATGGCGTGCTGGCGACCCCGGCCGAATCCGCGAACGACCGCGCCAATCGCCTGACCATCTCGCAGATGGACGCCGAGGCCGCGCGGGCGAACTACGAGGCGCGCGAGTTCGGCAAGGTGCTGCGCGACGCGATGAAGATCGCCGACCGCATCAACGAGGCGTTCGACGCCGCACAGCCCTGGGTGCTCGCCAAGGATCCCGGCGCGCGCGACCGTCTGCAGACCGCGTGCTCGCAGGCGCTCCAGGGCTTCCAGCTTCTGTCCGTCATGCTGTCGCCGGTGCTGCCGCAGGTCGCCTCGCGCGTCGCGCGCGAGCTGTTCGGACTGTCGCGCGATTTCACCTGGAACGATGCGTGGGCCGAGCCCGCGCGCATCGGCCCCTATCGCCACCTGATGACCCGCGTGGAGCCGAGGCAGGTCGATGCGCTGCTGGAGGCGGTGCCCGTCACCCCCGACCCCTCGCCCGGCGACGGGAAAGGGGCGAGCGAGGCCCCGGCACGGATCACCATCGACGAATTCTCCCGAGTCGACCTGCGCATCGCCCGCATCGTCGCTGCGCAGGCCGTCGAAGGCGCCGACAAGCTCGTGCGACTGACGCTCGACGTCGGCGAGGCGAAGCCGCGGACCGTGTTCGCAGGCATCAAGTCGGCCTACGCCCCGGAAGCATTGGTCGGAAGACTGACGCCGATGGTCGCGAACCTCGCGCCGCGAAAGATGCGCTTCGGCGTGTCCGAAGGCATGGTGCTTGCCGCGTCCGGCGACGGACCCGGCATCTACCTGCTCGCGCCCGATGCGGGGGCCGCACCGGGAATGCGCGTCAAATGACCGGCGACGAGCCTGCCCACCTGCGGGCAGCGCAGCTACCCTCGCCCGCGTCCCCTCCCCCGCTGGCGGGCGCGGGGCCGGGGTGAGGGGACCCCCGTGCCGACCTCCCCGCTCGCGCTGATCGGCATCGCCGCCACGGCGTGGCTTGCGATCGGCGCGGCGGGCTTGATCAGGCCGCGCAGCCTGCGCGCGGTACGCACGCTGTTCCCGCTGGGCGCCGTGGTCGCAGTGGCGATCGCGGTCATCGCCTGCGTCGCCCTCGCGCTCCCGCCGGAATCGACGGTGCTGTCGCTCGGCCTGCCCGACCTGCCGTTCCATCTGCGCGTCGACCCTCTGTCGGCGTTCTTCCTCGTGCTGCTGGGCAGCGCCAGCGCCGCAATCTCGCTGTTCTCGGCCGGCTACTTCCGCAGCGGCTCGGGAACGGCGCCGGGGCTGATCTGCTTCCAGTACCACGCATTCGTCGCGGCGATGGCGCTGGTGCTGATCGCCGACGACGCTTACGTGTTCATGGTCGCGTGGGAGACGATGGCGCTCGCCTCGTATTTCCTGGTCACGACCGACCACAGGATCCCCCAGATCCGCCGCGCGGGCTTCCTCTACCTGTTGATCGCGCACGTCGGCGCGATCGCGATCCTGCTGTGCTTCGGCGTGCTGCAGGGCGGCCACGGCGATTACACGTTCGCGGCGATGCGCGCGATCGCGCTGCCGGGCTGGTGGGGAAGCGCCGCGTTCTTCCTGGCGCTGATGGGCTTCGGCGCCAAGGCGGGTCTCCTGCCCCTGCACATCTGGCTGCCGGAGGCGCATCCGGCCGCGCCTTCGCCGGTGTCGGCGCTGATGAGCGGCGTGATGCTCAAGACCGCGATCTACGGCCTGCTGCGCGTGACCTTCGACCTGCTCGGCGCGCAACTGTGGTGGTGGGGCGCGATCGCGCTGGCGCTCGGCCTGCTGAGCGCGCTGTTCGGTGTCATCTTCGCGGCCGCGCAGACCGACATGAAGCGCCTGCTCGCCTACTCGTCGATCGAGAACATCGGCATCCTCGTCGCCGCGCTGGGGCTCGCCATCCTGTTCAAGACCAACGCCAAGCCGCTGCTCGCGGCGATCGCGCTGGCGGCGCTGCTCTACCACGCGCTGAACCATGCGATGTTCAAGAGCCTGCTGTTCCTCGCGACCGGCTCGGTGCTGCACGCGACCAAGGAGCGCAGCCTGGGCAAGCTGGGGGGCCTCATCCATCGGATGCCCTGGGTCGCGTGGCTGGCGCTCGCCGGGACGCTGGCGAGCGCCGGGCTGCCGCCATTGAACGGCTTCGTGTCCGAGTGGCTGCTGCTGCAGGCCTTCCTGTTCACGCCCACGCTGCCGCAGTCGTTCATCAACATGCTGGTGCCGCTCGCCGCGGCGGCGCTGGTGCTGGCCGTCGCGCTGGCCGGCTACGTGATGGTCAAGTTCTACGGCGTGATCTTCCTCGGCCGCCCACGCGAGCCGAGCCTCGCCTACGCCCACGACGCCGGGCGCTTCGAGCGCGCCGGACTGGTCGCGCTTGCTGCCGCCTGCGTGCTACTCGGGATCTTCCCCGCCACGGTGCTGGGCGCGATCGACCACGTCACCGCGCAGCTCGTCGGGTCGGCGGCCAGCGGCGGCGACACGAGCTGGCTGCTGCTGGCCCCACTCGGCGCCGAGCGCTCGAGCTACAGCCCGCTGATCGTGCTGGGGGCGATCGTCGGGGCAGTGCTGATCACCATCCAGCTCGTCCACCGCATGTGGCACGGCCGGGTGCGCCGCGCGCCGGCCTGGGATTGCGGCTTCCCGCTGCAGACGCCGAGGATGCAGGACACGGCGGAAGGCTTCGGCCAGCCGATCCGGCAGGTGTTCGAGCCATTCTTCCGGATCGAGCGCCACCTGCCCTCGCCTTTCGACGCCAAGCCGCGCTATTCGATGAATGCCTCCGACCACTGGTGGCAATGGCTGTACCTGCCGATCGCGCGCGCCGCCGAAGCCGTCGCGCGGCTGTTCGGCCTGATCCAGCGCGGCCGCATCTCGGTGTACCTGACCTACAGCTTCGTCACCCTGCTGGCGCTGCTGCTCTTCGTCCTGTGACGCTCACCGGCCTCCTTTTCCAGATGCTGCAGATCGTCGTCGCGCTCGCGCTGGCGCCGCTCTTGATCGGCTGGGTCAACCAGTGCCGCGCATGGCTTTCGAACCGCAGCGCGCCGCCGCTGACCCTGCCCTACCGGACGATCCGCAAGCTGTTCACCAAGGATGCGGTCGTCGCCGACAACGCGTCGCCGATCTTCCGCATCACGCCCTACATCGTGTTCGGCGCGATGTGCTGCGCGGCAGCGATCGTGCCGTCGCTGGCCACCGCGCTGCCGTTCGCTCGGGCGGCCGACGCGATCGCACTGGTCGGCCTGTTCGCGCTGGCGCGGGTGTTCATCGCGCTGGCCGCGATGGACATCGGAACGTCGTTCGGCTCGCTCGGCGCCCGCCGCGAGATGTTCATCGGCTTCCTGGCCGAGCCGGCGCTCTTGATGGTGCTGTTCACCGCGTCGCTGATCTCGGGCTCGACCTCGCTCGCGACGATCGTCGACGCCTTCGCGCACCGCGAACTCGGGATCTATCCCAGCCTCGCGTTCGCGGGAGTTGCGTTCACGATGGTGTCGCTGGCCGAGAACGCCCGCATCCCGATCGACAATCCGGCGACGCACCTCGAGCTGACGATGATCCACGAGGCGATGGTGCTCGAATACTCCGCCCGGCACCTCGCGCTGCTCGAATGGGCGTCCTGGCTCAAGCTGTTCAATTACTCGTGCATCGGCCTCGCGCTGTTCGTCCCGTTCGGCATCGCCTCGGGCGACGACTGGACGGCGCTGGCCACTGCCGCTCTGGCGCTGGTCGCCAAGCTCGCGGTCGGCGGTGCGCTGCTCGCGCTCATCGAGACGCTGTCGGCCAAGCTGCGGATCTTCCGGGCTCCCGAATTCCTCGGGACGGCTTTCATGCTCGCCGTGCTGGCGATGCTCGTGAACCTGCTGCTGGGCAGCTGAGGCCGCGACGATGATAGCGATCCCACTTTCTTCGCAGCTGATCAACCTGTTCGCAGCGGTGCTGCTGCTGCTCGCTTTCGCGATGCTGGCGCAACGGCGCGTCGTGTCGCTGATCGACCTGTTCGCGGCGCAGGGCCTGGTGCTGGCGCTGTCGACCGCCGTCGTCGCCTGGAGCACGAATCAGCCCCACCTCTACGAATCCGCCGGGCTCACCCTGCTGCTCAAGGTGATCGTGCTGCCGTGGCTGCTGTACCGCCTGGTGAAAAAGCTCGACGTGCGCTGGGAGTTCGAGGGCCTCATCAACATCCCGACGACAATGCTGATCGGCATCGTGCTGGTCGTGTTCTCGTTCAACCTCGCCCTGCCGATCTCCCAGCTCGCGAGCACGGTCACGCGCTCGACGCTGGGCATCGCGATGGCGAGCGTGATGCTGTCGTTCCTGATGATGATCACCCGCCGCAAGGCGATCCCGCAGGTCATCGGCTTCCTGGCGATGGAGAACGGCCTGTTCTTCGCCGCGACGAGCGCGACCTACGGCATGCCGATGGTCGTCGAGCTCGGCATCGCGCTCGACGTGCTGGTCGGCATGCTGATCCTCGGCGTGTTCTTCTTCCAGATCCGCGAGCAGTTCGACAGCCTCGACCTCAAGCACCTGGAGACGCTCAAAGAGGAGCCCGGCGAGTGATCGAGGTCGCCTTCGTCCTCGCGCTGCCCGTCGCCGGCGCGCTGCTGCTGGCGCTGGTCGGCCATCGGCAGGTTGCGCCGACGGTCAATGCGATCGTCAGCTTCTGCACGCTGGCCGCCGCCGCGGCGCTGACGGTGCGCGTCATCGAGCGCGGTCCGCTGCTGGCGTTCCACGAGAACTTCCTCGTCGATCCGTTCAACGTGTTCCTGGTGGCGCTGACGGCGTTCGTCGGATTCACGACGTCGGTGTTCTCGCGCCCGTACATGCGCATCGAGGAGCAGCACGGGCGGCTGACGCCCGCCCGTCTGCGCCTCTACCACAGCATGTACCAGCTCTTCTGCTTCACGATGCTGCTGGCGCTGACCACCAACAACGTCGGCATCCTGTGGGTGGCGATGGAAGCCGCGACGCTGACGACGGTGCTGCTGGTGTCGCTGTATCGGACGCCGGCGAGCCTCGAGGCGGCTTGGAAATACTTCATCCTCTGCGGCGTCGGCATCGCGCAGGCGCTGTTCGGGACGATCCTGCTGTATTTCGCCGCCGAGAAGGTCCTGGGACCGGGCGGAGGCGCACTGCTGTGGACCAAGCTGAACGCGGTGCGCGACCAGCTCGAGCCGACCGTGCTGGCGCTGGCGTTCGTGTTCCTGCTTGTCGGCTACGGCACCAAGGTCGGTTTCGTCCCGCTGCACAACTGGCTGCCCGATGCGCACGCCGAAGGGCCGACGCCGGTGTCCGCCGTACTGTCGGGGCTGCTGCTCAACGTCGCGCTGTACGCGGTCGTGCGCTGCAAGGTGCTGGTCGATGGCGCGCTGCCGGGCGCGTTCGCCAGGAACCTGATGATGGGTTTCGGCCTGCTGTCCGTGGTCGTCGCGGCCTTCCTGCTCGCGCGCCAGCGGGACATCAAGCGCCTGTTCGCGTATTCGTCGATCGAGCACATGGGGATCGTGACCTTCGCTTTCGGCGTAGGCGGCCCGATCGCGAGCTTCGCGGGCCTGTTGCACATGACCGTGCATTCCCTGACCAAGTCGGCGATCTTCTTCGCGGTCGGCCACGCGACGCAGAAGACCGGCACCCAGATCATCGACGACATCCGCGGCCTGGTCACGATCAGCCCGATGATCGGCTGGGGCCTGATGCTCGGCACGCTGGCGATCCTCGGCATGCCGCCTTTCGGCGTGTTCGCGAGCGAGTTCCTGATCCTGACCACCGCGATGCGCGAGCAGCCCTGGGCGACGCCGCTGCTGCTCACCGCGCTCGGCGTCGCGTTCGCCGCCGTGTTCTCGAAGGTCCAGCCGATGGTGTTCGGCGAGACGACCGCGAGCCGGCTTCCGCTGCGTCCGGCGATGCTGCCGGTGTTCACGCACCTCGCGCTGGTCCTGATGCTCGGGCTGTGGATCCCTCCCTACCTCGCCGAATGGTACCGGCAGGCAGCGAGGCTGATCGGATGACGGAACGCGGATGAACGTCGCGCCGCTCGGCCTCGCCGCCGCCCGCCTGCCCGCGGGAGTTCCCGCGCAGCGCGCGCAGGTGAGTTCGGGACAGTTCCTCACTGCGTGCCGCCTCGCCTGGGAACAGGGAGCACAGCTCGTCGCGCTGTGGGCGACCGACGAGCGTGACCGGCGGCGCGGTTTCTGCGTCCGAGTCGCGCTCGAAGACCGCGACGGCCTGACCATCCTCGAGCACTGGCTGCCCACCGAGGATTCGCGCTACCCAGACCTGACGCCGATCTTCCCCGCGGCCAACCGCATGCAGCGGACGACCTACGACCTGATGGGTATCGGTGCCGAGGCCGACGACCAGCGGCCGTGGTTGTGGATGGCGAGTTGGCCGATCGACCGTTTTCCGCTGCGGCGCGACTTCGAGGCGTCGCCCAAGTGGGAGCCCGGCCAGGAGGAATACGACTTCGTCAGGGTCGAAGGCGACGGCGTCCACGAGATCCCGGTCGGACCGGTGCACGCAGGCATCATCGAGCCTGGACATTTCCGCTTCCAGATCGTCGGCGAGAAGGTGCTGCGCCTGGAGGAGCGCCTGGGCTACACGCACAAGGGCGTCGAGAAGCGCTTCGAGGCGATGACCATGGCCGAAGGCGCGAAGCTCGCGGGGCGAATCTCCGGCGACAGCACCGTCGCCTACGCCTGGGCGTACGCGCAGGCCGCCGAGAGCATCGCCGAAGTCGTCGCCCCGCCGCGGGCCGCGTGGCTGCGCGCCCTGTGCCTCGAGCGCGAGCGCCTCGCCAACCATCTGGGCGACCTCGGCGCGTTGGGCAACGACGCGGGCTTCGCATTCGGGCTCGCGCAGTTCTCGCGATTGCGCGAGGACGTGCTGCGCGTGAACCGGACCGCATTCGGTCACCGCCTGCTGATGGATGTCATCGTTCCCGGCGGCGTCGCGCGGGACCTCGAGATCGGGCAGGCACTGGCGATGCGCGACCAGGCGAACGGAATGCGTGCCGAGATTCTCGAGCTCCGCGGCATCTACGACGAGCACGCCGGATTGCAGGACCGCTTCCGCAACTGCGGCGCCGTGAGTGCCGAGCTGGCGGCGAAGCTGGGCATGCAGGGTCTGGCCGCAAGGGCAAGTGGAATCGCCCGCGACCTGCGCTGCGATTTCCCCTGCGCGCCGTACGACACCTTGGCGGTGCGCATCGCGAGCACCGGCAGCGGCGACGTCGCCGCGCGCGTCGCCGTCCGCTTCGACGAGACGCTGGAATCGCTGCGGCTGATCGACGCCATCGCCACGCGCCTGCTCGACCCGGCGCTCGCCGGCGACGTGTACGCGCCGCTGCCCGACACCCCAGCGCAGCGGTTCGCAATCGGCTACGTCGAAGGCTGGCGCGGGCCGGTGTTCGTCGCCCTCGAATCGGGCCCGGGCGCGACGATCAGGCGCTGCCATCCGCACGACCCGTCCTGGTCCAACTGGCCCGCGATCGAGCATGCGGTGATCGGCAATATCGTTCCCGATTTCCCGCTGATCAACAAGTCGTTCAATCTTTCCTACAGCGGGCACGATCTCTAGCCGGGCATCCCCGGCAACCGCGACCCGCGACCGACTTCGACCCGACCCCGACCCTAGAACCCGAGCTCGCCCGCCATGTACCAAGTACTGCGACATATCGCCCGAACCGGCATCAGAACCGAGGCGCCCCCCGAGCCCGCATCGGAGGACGTCGTCGCGAGGCGGCTGCACGGGACCATCCTGCGGACGCTGGGGCGCGCACTCACGATCCGCTACGTCGATGCCGGGTCGTGCAATGCCTGCGAGCTCGAGGCGCAGGCACTCGGCAATCCCTACTACAACCTCGACGGCCTCGGCCTCCGGTTCGTCGCGAGCCCCCGCCATGCCGACGCGCTGATGGTCAGCGGCCCCGTGTCGAAGCACATGGCGATCGCGTTGCGGCGCACCTACGACGCGGCGCCCGAGCCCAAGCTCGTCATCGCCATCGGCGAGTGCGCCTGCGGTCGGGGCATCTACGCGGAGAACTACGCGACGATGTCCCGGGTTTCGAGCGTGATCCCGGTCGACGTCGAGATCCCGGGCTGTCCCCCATCGCCGACCGCCCTGTTGCAGGGCATACTCGCGGCCATCCGCGAATCCGCGTAATTGGGGTCAGAGCTGTAATCGTCGGCGAAATGGGGTCAGCGGGAAAATGGGCCAGCGGGTAAATGGGTCAGCGGGTAAATGGGGTCAGAGCTGTAATAATCGATTCACTGCTCTTG
>JAGXBK010000208.1 GCA_018971195.1 Betaproteobacteria bacterium | reverse complement strand
CCGGGTTCAAAACGTGGTGCGTCCCTGATTTCGGAAAACGTGGTGCGTCCCTGATTTACGTCCATGATTACAGGCGGTTCGCGGGAATGCGTGAACGCCCCTAGAATCGAGGCTCCATCTCTCTTTCGCCTTCGGCCAACCCGATGACCGCACCCACGACCTTGCGCGAGCTTTCCTGCGCCGACGACTACGATCCCGATTCGATGCCGGTGGACAAGGCGCGCGCGCTGATCCGCCGCTTCCTCGCCCCGATCACCACCGTCGAGCGCGTCCACATCCGCGCCGCACTCGATCGCGTGCTCGCCGAGGACATCGTGTCGCCGTTCGATGTGCCGGGGCACGACAACTCGGCGATGGACGGTTGGGCACTGCGCTTCGCAGACCTTGCTGCCAGCGGCGAGACGACGCTGAAGCGCGTCGGCGATTCGTTCGCCGGCAAGCCGCATGCGGGAGCGATCGCTGCGGGAGAAGCGGTGCGGATATTCACGGGCGGCGTGATGCCGCAGGGCGCCGACACCGTCGTCATGCAGGAGCGCGCGACGGAGATTCCGGGGGGCGTGCGCGTCGCCGCCGGCGCGGTGTCGAAGGCGGGACAGAACCGGCGCCTTGCCGGCGAGGACCTGAAGCGTGGCGCGCCGGTGTTCGGCGCCGGCCAGCCGCTGCGCCCTGCCGAGCTCGGGATGCTTGCATCGCTGGGCATCAACGAGGTGAGCGTCTATCGACGGCTGCGCGTCGCATTCTTCTCGACCGGCGACGAATTGCGGTCGATCGGCCAGCCGCTGGCCGCCGGCGAGGTCTACGACAGCAACCGCTACACGCTCTACGGGATGCTGACGCGGATCAACTGCGAGATCGTCGACATGGGCGTCGTACCCGATGTCCCGGAGGCGCTCGAGCGGGCATTCGCCGCTGCGGCCGCGAGCGCCGACGTCGTGATCACCTCGGGCGGTGTGTCGGTGGGCGAAGCCGACTTCGTCAAGGCGTTGCTCGACAAGCTCGGTGAGGTGCTGTTCTGGAAGATCGCAATGAAACCCGGCCGCCCGCTCGCCTACGGCAAGATCGGCGCGGCGCATTTCTTCGGCCTGCCCGGCAATCCGGTGTCGGTGATGGTGACGTTCTATGAATTCGTCCGCGACGCCCTGCGGGTGCTGCAAGGACACCGTGACGCGGAACCGCAGCCGACGTTCAAGGCGCTGCTCGCCGCGCCGATCCGCAAGATGCCGGGGCGTACCGAGTTCCAGCGCGGCATCCTGACGCGGGGCGCCGACGGCGCCTGGCAGGTGCGCACCACCGGCGACCAAGGCTCGGGCATCCTGTCATCGATGTCGCGGGCGAATTGCTTCATCGTCCTGCCGGCTGCGACCGGCGACGTCACCGCCGGCTCGCCGGTCGAGGTTCAGCTGTTCGAGGGTCTGCTCTGACCCTCGGGACGGTGATCAGTACCAGCGTCCCGTCGTGCCGCGCTCGATCGCGCGGATGCGCCGCTCGAGATCGAACACGTCCTTCGAGCGCGCGAGGTAGGCCTCGCGTTCGCGCTGCGCCTGGCGGAAGTGCCACGCGTCGAGGCGATCGAGTAGCGACAGGTGGGGCGCCACGGGGGCTGCGGGCGTGGGCACAGGGGTCGATGGGGTCGATGGTGCCGCCGGTGGAACCCGGCGTCCGGTCTGGGCGCGGCGGGCGACTTCGGCGGCCCTGCCGCTACCGGCCAGTGCTTCGCTGATGACCGTCGACAACTGCCCGATGATGCTTTGCTTGAAGTAGAGTTCGGCCGCCTTGGGCGACCAGGCTTCGGACTTGAACATTTGGCTGTCTCCTGCAGGCGCTTGTGGCGCTTTTGCACCGCGGCCCACCCGTTGTGCGCCGCACCATCAGAAGATAGGATCAGGGAGTACCGTAGTCAAATCATGGTTTTGGATCATTGGCATAGAATTTTCAGATACCGAATTTGCGGTATATTGCATTGCGGCATCACTGGCGGAAGGATTCACCACCTCTATCCATAGCCCCGAATCGGGGCCCGATGTCCATGGAGCTCTACCAGCTCAGAACCTTTGCCACCGTCGCGGAACTCGGCCACCTGACCCGTGCCGCCGAGCGCCTGCACGTCAGCCAACCGGCCCTTTCTGCCCAGATCAAGGCCCTGGAGGATGAGCTTTCGGTGGTCCTGTTCGAGCGCGGCGCAGGCGGAATGGCCCTCACGCCGGCTGGACGCCAGCTCCTGGCCGACGCCGAGCGCGTGATTGCGGCAGCCCAGGCCCTGCGCAGCCGCGCGTCGGAGCTCCGGGGCGGGGTGGCCGGGCGGGTGCGCCTGGGCACCGTCGCCGACCCGGAATTCATCCGGCTGGCCGACGTGCTGCGCTGTGCCGTCCAGCATTACCCGCAACTGGAAATCGACGTCCACCACGAGATCACCGGCGCCGCCTTCGAGAAGGTTCGCGACGGCGAGCTCGATGCGGCGTTCTATTATGGTGAGCTGACGCACGGCGCAGTGGTGTCGGTCCCGCTGCGCGAGTTCGCCTACCGCGTCGCCGGACCCGCCGCATGGTCGCAACGCCTCGCCGGCGCGAGCTGGGAGGCGATCGCTGCGGAGCCTTGGATCATGACGCCGCAGATCAGCACCCACTACGCGCTGGCGACGAGGCTTTTCAATGCCAACGGGGCGGCCCCGGTGCGCCACGTCGAAGCCGATCACGAAGCGGTGATCAGCTCGTTGGTGACGGCGGGGGTCGGGGTCGCGCTGATGCGCGAGGACATTGCCCAGGCGCTCGCCGCCACCGGACAAGTCTTCATCTGGAACGGGAACGGTGCCCGCCTGGCGACGACCCTGCAGTTTCTCTATCGGCGCGACCGCGAGCGGGACGCCCCGATCCATGCGCTGCGCGACGTCGTCCGCGATGTCTGGAACGCCCGCAGCGGCGCTGCGGCCAGGCCGCGCCGCAATCGTCCACCGCTGCCGGCCTGAGCCGCCGTGTAAGGCATGTTCGGGCGGACGCGACCGAACGCATGTCGGGACTGCGGAACGTCCGCGCCCTGCGATCGTCCAACCCCACGACTGCCACGAACGGAATCCAACCATGAACCGACGCGTGTTCCTGCTGGGCGCTGCCGCGGTCGCCGGCGGGTTCGGGATGGCCCGCGCCCAATACCGGAAGGTCGCCGCGGCGCCCGCCTCGACGGTCGCGGAACTGCAGCACGACTGGAAACGCCTGCTCGCCAGCAACGCCAGCGTTGCGAGCGACGCGACCCCGGTCGTCATGACCGATGCGCAGTGGCGCAAGCAGCTGAGCCCCGCCGCCTACGCCGTCCTTCGCCACGAGGGAACCGAGCCCCCCTGGACCAGCCCGCTGAACGACGAGCACCGGCCCGGAATCTTCGTCTGCGCCGGCTGCGCACTGCCGCTGTTCACGTCCGCGATGAAATTCGACAGCGGTACCGGCTGGCCGAGCTATTTCACGACGATTCCCGGGGTCTTCGCGACCAAGACCGACCTGCAGCTCATCGTTCCGCGCACCGAGTACCACTGCGTCAAGTGCGGCGGTCACCAAGGGCACGTCTTCGACGACGGCCCGCAACCGACGGGCCTGCGCTACTGCAACAACGGCGTCGCCCTGCGCTTCGTCCCGCTGCACGCCTAGCGCATCGGGCGTCCGCGGCGTGCGCGGGGCTACACTCCCGCGCGTGATCGAGATCCATGCGCTCTCCCGGACCTACGCCGGGGCAGGAACCGCGCCGCGGCAGGTTTTCGAGCGGCTGTCGCTGACCGTCGGGCGCGGCGAGTACGTCGCGATCGTCGGTGCGTCGGGAATCGGCAAATCGACGCTGCTCAACCTGATCGCCGGGCTCGACCGGCCCGACGCCGGCACGGTCGTCGTCGATGGCGTCGATCTGGCGACCTGCGACGACGATGCGCTCACCGCGTTGCGGCGAAACCGGATGGGCTTCGTGTTCCAGGCATTCCATGTCCTGCCGTACCTGTCGGTTGCCGCCAACGTCGCGCTGCCGCTCGCGTTGCAGCATCGGCACGGACCGGATGCCGACGCGCGCGTGGCGGCGATGCTCGAGCGTGTGGGCCTCG
>JAGXBK010000207.1 GCA_018971195.1 Betaproteobacteria bacterium | reverse complement strand
CGACGAGGCGCGGCAGCTCGGTTGCGCGGGCGTCCACTGGACGTCGGCGCGGCTCGCCGCCGCGATGTCGCGCCCGCACGATATGATGGTCGGGGCATCGTGCCACACGCGTGCCGACCTCGAGCGCGCGGCAGCCCTCGACGTCGACTTCGCGGTGCTGGGGCCGCTGCGTTCGACGCCCACCCATCCTCAGGCCACGCCGCTCGGCTGGGACGCGTTCGAGCGCATCGCGGCGGGGACCCGGGTACCGGTCTACGCGCTGGGGGGGTTGGACCGCGACGACCTCGTCGCGGCGGTCGCGCATGGTGCGCACGGCATCGCGCTGCGGCGGGCCGCGTGGCCGGCTGCTTGAGCTGCGCGCTCAGCGTTCCTCGTCCGATTCCCTGCCGGCCGGAGAATCCGATCCGTCCGGCGCTTCGGGCGTCGCGATCCGGTAGCGCTCGGCGGCCCAGGCACCCAGGTCGATCGTCCTGCAGCGTTCCGAGCAGAACGGGCGCCAGGTCGATTCGGCAGTCCAGGGGACGGGCGCGCCGCACTGCGGGCATTTGACGATCCGGGGCGGGGTGATCATGGGTCCGGGGCGGGCTCGGTGTCGAACAACGACGGCGTCGCGTCGTTGCGGGCGGGGGTGTTCGAGAACGTGGCGACGGCGTCGGCCGGAATCAAGGCGCCGACGCGTACGCCGAGGAGCCGGATCCGGCGCTCCAGCGCGACGCGCTTCAGGCAGCTGCCCGCCGCGCGCCGGATCACGGCGGCGTCCTGCGTCGGCATCGCGATCGTCCGGTCGCGCGTCACGGTGACAAAATTGTCATAGCGCAGCTTGACGCCGATGGTCCTGCCGGCGTAGCCCTTGCGCAGCAGGTCTTCGCCGACGCCATTGCACAGGCCGGTGAAGATTTGCGACAGCGCGTCCCGATCGCGGGTGGCCGACAGGTCGCGGTCGAACGTCGTCTCGCGGCTGATCGACTTCGGCTCGCTGTGGGTGACGACCTCGCGCGTATCGCGTCCGTGCGCGGCATCGTGCATCCATTCGCCCTGGGCCTTTCCGAAGCGTGCGACCAGGGCGTCACGGCCGGCATGCGCAAGCTCGCCGATCGTACGGATCTGCATCTCGGCCAGCCGGGCCGCCGATTTCGGCCCGATGCCGTTGATCCGGCGCGCGGGCAGCGGCCAGATGCGGCGCTCCAGATCGCCGTCGCCGATCACCGTCAGGCCGTCCGGCTTGTCGAGGTCCGACGCGATTTTCGCGAGCAGCTTGTTCGCCGCGAGTCCGATCGAGCACCCGAGTCCCGTCGCCGAGCGCACCGCATCCTTGATCGATTGCGCAAGCACGCGTATGCCGGCCGGCGCCGGTACCTCGCTGAGGTCGATGTAGATCTCGTCGATGCCGCGGTCCTCGATGCGCGGTGCGATTTCACGCACCGCCGCCTTGAACAGGCGCGAATGGTGGCGGTAGGCGTCGAAATCGACAGGCAGCACGACGGCATCGGGCGCGAGCGCGGCGGCCTTCATCATTCCCATCGCAGAATGGACGCCCAGCGCGCGCGCCTCGTAGGTCGCCGTCGTGATCACGCCGCGGCCCGCATAACCGGCGAGCGTCGCGAAGCTGCGCGTCAGCGCATGGGTGACGGGGTCGACGCGCTCGACCGGCCGGTGCGCCGGGCCGCCGCCGATGACCACCGCCCGCCCGCGCAGCTCCGGATAGCGCAGCAGCTCGACCGACGCGTAGAACGCGTCCATGTCGAGGTGGGCGATCACGTTGCGTGGCGCCGGCATCGGCCTATGGTATGCCGGCCGGGAGGGGCAGGTCCCGTCGTCCGTCGCACCGGCAATCGCGGCGGTGGGTCGGTACAATCATCGACGCCACCTGCAGGAGTTGCGCTTCATGTCACCCGTTCGAGCCGCGTCAGGCGCATGCCGTGCGCAAGCGAATCCGAAGCGCGAAGCCATTCCGCGATCCTTCGGGCCGGAACGCGATGAATGACTCGCACGAGCTTGACGCGCTGCTGACACGAGCTGCGGCCGCCGCTGCGGCGGGACGCATCGACGAAGCGGTGGAAGGCTATCAGCGCGCCCTGGTGCTGGCACCGGCGAACGCCCGGCTTCACCACAATATCGGCGTCGCACTCTCGCGGCGCGGAGACCTGGCCGGCGCCGAGAGCCACCTGCTCGAAGCGGAGCGCCTCGATCCGACCTCGCCCGTGTCGTCGCTCGCCGTCGGCCACCTCTGCTTCAACGCGGGACGAATGGGTGATGCGGCACGGGCGTTCGAGCGTGCGCTGCGGAGGGCACCGGATTCGTTCGAGGCCTCGTGCAATCTGGGCCTCAGCTTGCAGGCGCTGGGAGAATCTGCGCGTGCGCTGCCGATGCTCGCGCACGCCCGCGAACGCCTCCCATCGGCCGAAGTCCTCTTCCGGGCGCATTTCGAGGCACTGCAGGCGTTGGGCAGGATCGAGGAAGCGGACCAGGCGTTCCTGGCGTTCGAGGCCGCCGCCGCGCCTTCGGCGTGGCTGGCGGCGACGGGGTTGTTCTGGGCGCGTACCAGCGTACATGCGGAGCTTGAAGCGAAGTATCTGGCAATGGCCGCGAGCTTGGAGTACGCGCTGCCGGACTTGCGATGGCTTTCGAAGATCATGCAATCGATTCAATACTTCGACGTGACCCGCGAGCAGATGGCGAGGCTGTACCGGCGCTATGACGCTCTGATGCAGCAGCTCGCGGGAAGTGCGGTGGCAACGAGGGAAGCGTCGGCAGGGCACGATGGTCGCCTGCGCGTCGGGTATCTGTCGAACGACTTCCGGCGGCACGTCATGGGAGAGCTGATTCTGAGGCTCTTCAGCAGCCATGATCGCGGCCGCTTCGAGATCTTCGCCTACTCCTTGCTGCCGGAAGCGGCCGAGGACGCATTGACAGCCAGGATCCGGAGCTGCTGCGACTGCTACATCAACATCGCAGCGCTGAGCGATTCGGCGGCGGCAGAGCGGATCGCCCGGGACGGCCTCGATCTGCTCGTTGATCTGGCGAGCCATACGCCGCAGGCGCGGCCGGGCATCCTGCTGCGCAAGCCGGCAGCGGTGATCGTTGCGCATCTCGGCGACCATGGCAGCATCGGCCTTCGACAGGTGGATTTCAAGGTCACGGACGCCCTTGCCGACCTTCCGGACGCAGATCGATACCAGATCGAAATGCCCCTCGCGATGCAGGGCTGCGTGATGCCGTTTCGTCGCGTGACGCCGGCGCCTGCGGATCCGGGCGGCCGGGCGCGACTGCAGATCCCGGCGGACGCGGTCGTCTTCGGTGTGTTTGCGGCAGCCATCAAGCTGTCCACGCGCGGTCTCGGACTCTGGCGCCGGATCATCGAATCTGTGCCCCATGCGTATCTCGCGCTCTCGCCTTTCACCAAGGCCGAGCTCGTCCGGTGCTCCCGGCGCTTGCGCGCCGCCGGGGTTCCGGCCGACCGGATCATCGTCATCCAACCGAGCGCCGACGATGCGGTAAACCGCGCGCGATATCGGTATGTCGACATACTGCTCGACACGTTGCCCTACACCGGCGGCGATTCAACGGTCGCCGCGCTGGACATGGGCGTGCCGGTCGTCACGCGTGCCGGCGAGCGGCAGGCCGAGCGGATCGGGCTCAGTCTCCTCTCGCAGCTCGGGGTCACGGACACCGTGGCGTCGAGCGACGACGAATACGTCGCGATCGCGTGCCGGCTGGCAACCGACGTCGCCTGGCGATGTTCGCTTTCCGCGCGCATTGTCGAGGGCATCACGGCGTCCGGCATCGCCGACTTCGAGCGCTACACGCGTCGCCTGGAAGACGCGTTCGAGCGCGCACTCGCCTTGAAGCACAGCGATCGACCGCGACGTGGCCCGCAGGCAGCGGGCGGGCCGCCTGCTGCATCACGGCAGAACGGGTCGTAGCATCGCTGTGGCACTATCACGACGGACCGCCGACCTCATGCCCGCCACGACCAGACTCCCGATCAATTTCGACCAGCTCGCCCGGACGGTCGCGAGCGCCGCGGTCGGCGATGGGCTGCCGCGCGACTGGCAGGACGCGCTCGCGCGCGAACGCGGCG
>JAGXBK010000206.1 GCA_018971195.1 Betaproteobacteria bacterium | reverse complement strand
CCCGCGCACGCAGCCGGGCGCCAACGAGTTGCCCGACAAGGCGGTCGTCCTCTAGCTGGCGGGCGCTGCGCGATTCCGCGCAGCCGGCACTGCGGCTCGGATCAGCTCCGGTCCGTGGCGTCGGGCTTGTCCATCCCGACCAGGTGCAGCGAGTCGAACTGCGCCTGGTTGACGCGGTGGCGCCACATGACGAGCAGCATCGAGCAGGCGACGAAGGTCCCGAACAGCATCACCGCCGAGTCGATCGAGATCCCCATTCGCACCATCAGCGCATAGAGGCCGACCATCACGAGGATGCCGATGTTCTCGTTGAAGTTCTGGACCGCGATCGAGTGGCCGGCGCCCATCAGGACATGGCCGCGGTGCTGGAGCAGCGCGTTCATCGGCACGACGAAGAATCCCGCGCAGGCGCCGATCGCGATCATCAGCACGACTGCGAGCGGGACATAGGTGACGAAGATCATCACCATCACGACCACGCCCATCGCCGCGCCGACCGGCAGCACGTCGACCGAGCGGCGCAGCGTGACGAACTTCGCGGCGAGCAGCGCCCCTACCGCGACGCCGACGGCGACGACCCCCTGCAGCATCGATGCCTGCGACAGGTCGAGCGACAGCGACCGCGCCGCCCAGTCGATGACGATGAACTGCAGCGTCGCGCCTGCGCCCCAGAACAGCGTCGTGGTCGCGAGCGTGATCTGCCCCAGCCGGTCGCGCCAGAGCAGTGCCACGCAGTGCGAGAACTCGCGGATCAGGTAGAGCGGGTTCGTGCTGGGGACCCGGTGGTCGACCCCGGTGTCGGGGATGAACCCGTTGATGATCGCGGCGATCAGGTAGAGGGCCATGATGATCGTGATCGCGGCCGCGGGCGGGGTGTCGATCGGCAGATCGATGACCGGAAAATCGATGCCCAGCAGCACCGTCGACACCCTGGGCGTGATCAGCGCGCCGCCGAGCAGCACGCCGATGATGATCGAGCCGACGGTCGCGCCCTCGATCCAGCCATTGGCGATCACCAGTTGCTGCGGCGGCAGCAGCTCGGTCAGGATCCCGTATTTGGCCGGCGAATACGCCGCTGCACCCAGCCCGACCAGCCCATAGGCGAGCAGCGGGTGGACATCGAACAGCATCATCGCGCAGCCGACGATCTTGATCGCGTTGGTGATCAGCATCACGCGGCCCTTGGGCATCGAGTCTGCGAACGCGCCGACCAGGGGCGCGAGCACGACATAGGACACGACGAAGCTCTGCTTGAGTGCGGGCGTCATCCATGCCGGCTCGTGGAGACCCCGCAGCAGTGCGATTGCGGCGATGAGCAGCGCGTTGTCGGCGAGCGACGAGAAGAACTGCGCCGCGATGATGGTGTAGAAGCCGCGTTTCATGAACTCGGTCGGGCCGCGCCTGCTTCGCGCGGCGAATCCGTTTCGCTCCGCGTCGGTCGATCGCGACGGGTCCGGGGGCGGCGGCGGGCTTGCGTTGGATTGTTATAATGCATCCGTTGCGCGGCCCGCGCTTTATACCATGATTGCGGGGGCCGCCCCAGTGCCGCCGAGCCGCCCGCGCCGCGCCGGCCTGTCCTCTGGCCGCGCGCGGGCCGCAAGCCCCCACGCCGCCGATCCCCGATCCGCATGGCCCGCCCGCTTGTCGCGCACATCGATCCTGCGGCAATCGCGTCCAACCTGGCGCGCGTGCGCGCACTCGCGCCGGGCGCCGGCGTGCTTGCAGTCGTCAAGGCCAACGCCTACGGGCACGGCCTCACGCGCGTGCTGCCTGCGCTCGCCGCCGCCGACGGACTTGCGCTGATCGAGCTCGACGCCGCAGTCCGCCTGCGCGATGCCGGATACCGCCGCCCGATCCTGCTGCTCGAGGGCTTCTTCGAGGCCGCGGAGCTCTCGGAGATCGTCGCGCGCTCGCTCGGCGTCGTCGTGCACTGCGCCGACCAGGTGCGGATGCTGGAGAGCGCAAGGCCCGCGGCACCGATCGAGACCTGGGTCAAGGTCAACACCGGAATGAATCGCCTGGGATTCGCGCTGCGCGAGGTCGCGGGCGTTTGTGAACGACTGGAGGCGATGGGAACGGCGGCGCCCCTGCGCCTGATGATGCACTTCGCCGGCGCGGACGAGGAAGGAGGGATCGCCGGCCCGCTCGCGCGGTTCGACGACGCATGCCGCGGACTGCCCTATGCGCGGTCGGTCGCCAATTCGGCGGGGATCGTTCGCTACGCGGAAGCCGGCGGTGATATCGTGCGGCCGGGGATCATGCTCTATGGCGCGACGCCATTCGTCGGGCGCAGCGCCGCCGCGCTGGGCCTCGTACCGGCGATGACGCTGCGCTCTCGCGTCATCGGCGTGCAGACGCTCGCCACTGGGGATTGCGTCGGCTACGGGGCGACGTTCGTCGCGCCGCGGCCGATGCGCATCGGGGTCGTCGCCTGCGGCTACGCCGACGGCTATCCGCGCCATGCGCCCAACGGTACGCCCGCGATCGTGGCAGGACAGCGCGTGGGCATCGCCGGTCGCGTGTCGATGGACATGCTGACCGTCGACCTGTCCGATGCGCCACAGGCCGGTCCCGGCAGCGACGTCGTGCTGTGGGGCGAGGGTCTGCCGGTGGACGAGGTGGCCGCCGCGGCCGGCACCGTCGGCTATGAACTGCTGTGCGCCGTGGCGCCGCGCGTCGCGTTCGTCACGGCTGCCTGAGGAGCGAACGTGTACATCGTCGTCACCGGCGCCGCCGGATTCATCGGCTCCAACCTCGTCAAGGCGCTCAACGCGCAGGGCGAGAGCGACATCATCGCTGTCGACAACCTGACGCACGCCGACAAGTTCGCCAATCTGGTCGATTGCCGGATTGCCGACTACGTCGACAAGGAGGAGTTCGTCGTCCGCCTCGACGAAGGCGATTTCGACGACGATGTCGCGGTGATCTTCCACCAGGGCGCCTGTTCGGACACGATGGAGTCCGACGGCCGCTACATGATGCGCAACAATTACCGGTACTCGGTGACGCTGCTCCAGCACTGCCAGGACAACGACATCCCGTTCCTCTACGCGTCCAGTGCGGCGGTCTACGGCGCGGGAACGGTGTTTCGCGAGGAACGCCAGCACGAGACGCCGCTCAACGTCTATGGCTATTCGAAATACCTGTTCGACGAATACGTGCGGCGCATGCTGCCCGAGCGCACGGCCCAGGTCGCGGGCTTCCGTTACTTCAACGTCTACGGCCCGCGCGAGCAGCACAAGGGGCGGATGGCGTCCGTCGCGCTGCACTTCTACGAGCAGTACCGCCGCGAAGGCCGCGTTCGTCTGTTCCGCGGATCGGGCGGCTATCCCGATGGCGAGCAGCGGCGCGATTTCGTGCACGTCGACGACGTCGTCGAGGTCAATCTCGATTTCTGGAAGCATCCCGGACGCTCGGGCATCTTCAACCTGGGCACCGGCCGTGCAACGCCGTTCAATGCCGTCGCCGCCGCGACGATCAATGCAGTCCGCAGCGCGGCCGGCGACCCCCCGCTCACGCTCGCGCAGTTGCAGCGCGAAGGCGCGATCGAGTACGTGCCGATGCCCGATGCGCTGGTCGGCAAGTACCAGAGCTACACGCAGGCGGACATGACGCGATTGCGCGCGGCCGGCTATGCGGTGCCGATGCTGACCGTCGACGAGGGCGTCGCGCGCTACGTCGAAAGTCTGATGTCGCTTTCGCAACCTGGTTCGTAAGCTGGCGTTGCGTATGCGCGAACCTGCCGGCCCTCCGCCAGCGGCGCGCGACGCCATTCGCCAACTGTCGAAGGAGTTCCACCATGATCCGTCTGCTCTCCGCGATCGCGCTCGCGCTCGTGTCGCACGTCGCTGTCGCCGCCGTCGACCTCAACACCGCCACCAAGGACGACCTCGTCGCGCTTTCGGGCATCGGTCCCGCCAAGGCGCAGGCCATCCTCGATTACCGCGCCCAGCACGGCGGCTTCAAGTCCGTCGACGAGCTGAAGTCGGTGAAGGGCATCGGCGCGAGGCAGTTCGAGAAGCTCCGCCCAGAAATCATCGTTGCATCGGTGCCGGCCAAGGCGGCGGCCCGCCACGACGCCAAGGCCGTGG
>JAGXBK010000205.1 GCA_018971195.1 Betaproteobacteria bacterium | reverse complement strand
GAAATAGAGGTCCTCGGCCTTGAAAGGCGTGTGCCGGTCGAGATCGTAGGCGAGGGCAGCTCGCAGGTCGGCCTCGATCGCCGCGGGCAGCGTCAGCGACTTCCTCAGTACCGCGCGCGGCGGCAGCGCGATGATCACCGGCGTCGCCTCCGCGCCCGGCCGTCGCACCGCGGCGAGCGCCGTGCGCCCGGCCGCCACGACTGCCCCTTCGCCGCCGTCGAGCGGGATCTTCGCCGCCTCGACCATCTGCAGACGACCATTGACCTGCGGGCGCCACAACGTGGCGACCTTGCCGTCGAACGCAAGCACCGGGCGTGCCCGCCGGCGCTCGAACGAGTCCCTGACGCGCGCCGGCACGAACGTCCACAGCTCGTGCGCCCACCACCGACCGAAGCCGGCGAGCCCCAGTCTCCGGGTGAGCTCGCGCGCCTGGGCGATTACGGCGGACAGCGTCGAGTCACGGGTTGGCATCGTTGGCGGCAGGAGCGATGGACTTGGCAGGCGAGGCGCGCGGCGCATCGAGCCAGGCGAGCGTGATCAGGGGCCGTCGAACGTCGGGCGATGGCTGCAGGACGGCTTCGCGGCCGAAGGTTACACCATCGGGCATCGTCGCCACGGCGCGGATCCGCCACACCGGCGTGGCGGCCCCGACGAACGCCTGCGCCGGCGCGAATGGCGGCACCGGCAGGCCCTGGGCGATCGCCTGCGCCCGCTGCGCGATGAACGCATCGACGGCATCGGGCGTCGCGTTCGGCAGCGCGAGCAGGACGCTGCGCCCTGCGGTCGCCGCGTTGATTCCGGGCTGGCGGGAATACACGGTGATCGCGCCGCGGATGCGCTGGAACACCCGGGGCGTCATGCCGAGCACGCGCGACACCTCGCCGACGGTCTCGAACGGCGCGTTCGCGGGCCCGTACTTCAGGTTCGCCGCGGCGTACTCGGGTGCCTCCGCACCGTTGGGCCGGCGCAGGTCGTCGGGATCCCGCCAGTCCCCGATCGCATCGACCAGCGCCGTAGCCGCGGCATCATCCATCCCGCCGACATTCATCAGCAGGCTCTTGATCAGCGAATCGGGCGCGGTATTGATGTCGATCCTCGATCCCTCGTCGACGGCACTGGCCACGATCGAAGCGTCGCCGTCCTGCCACGCACGCGGCTGACCATCCAAGGTCCACGCGCCGACCATCCGCGGACGCGTCAATTCGTACGCGGTGCGCTGGACCGCGCCGTCGGCCGCGGCGCGCGCCTGCGCGAGCGACACCGCATTGCGCGCGGCGAGCGCCTCGCTGCGCATGCTGTAGGCAAAGCCGCTGGCGATGGCGGTCAGCAGGATCGTGAGCCAGAGCGCCAGCACCAGCGCGATCCCGGATTGGGCGCGTCGGCCGGGCCCGCGCCGACGTCGCGGCGCCGGCGCCTTGCCCTGCGTGCAACAGGTCGTCGGCCGCATGGTCAGACCCCGGCGCATTGTCCGCGCGCCTGGTCCCAGGCACGGCATCCCGCTTCAGGTGCCTCGCGCGGCGCGACGTAGAGCGTGGGCCAGGGACGGCCGCGCTTGGGCGTGACATCGATGCGGATCAGCAGCGGCAGGCGTTGCGTGTCGTCCCATTGGTCGCGCCAGGTCGGCGCCACGGTGTCGGCATCGCCTGCCCCGCGCCCGTAGTAGCCGATTGCGAGCTTCGCGATGCCGTCGGCGAGCACCGAGCGGTCGGCGCCGTCGAATTCGGGCATCGACGCCGCGGAGAGGTCGGGAATCATGCGCTCGAGCACCAGCGGGCTGTTCGCCTCGTCGCCGCGAACGACCAGGCGATAGAACCAGATCCCGCCCCCCGCGACACGCGCGGGGAGCGCCGACGCGTAGCGCAATTCGTCGCTCTTGCCCGTGAACAGCAGCGGGAACTGGACGATCTTGCGCATCCGCTGCGGATGCTCCTGTGCGAGGTTGGACCGAAGGAAATCCTCGGCAAGCCGCATCGACGACACCGCATCGGCTTTCGCCTCGCCGCTGTCGGTGCTGCGTCCGGCGAGCTTCAGCGAGCCGAACAGCACGGCGGAAAGCAGCGCGAGCAGCACCAGGGCGATGGTCAGCTCGAGGAGCGTGAAGCCGCGGACGCGCGCAATCCTCAACCCGGACTCCTCGGACCGATCGCGACCGTGGACAGCGACAGCGACCGCTGCTTGTCGCCGATGCCGGGGAAGCGCACGTCGACGCTGATCCGGTACAGGCGCGTGGGCATCGTCTGCGAGGCCTGCTCGAGGTCGGCGTTGGCGTCCGGCGGAACGTACGGCACGACCGACGAGCTCCACTGGACTCGGCCGTCGTCCTCGGTCCCGGTTTCGGTCGCCTCGCGCAGCGGCTGCGCAGCCGTCGCGATCGCGAGCCGGCTTTGCGCGACGAGCAGTGCCCGCGTCCAGTCGTCGGCGGCGGACATGTTGCCCATGGCGCCGCCGTAGAGCCGGAACAGCGCCGTCACGACGAGCGCGACGATGACGAACGCGACCAGCACCTCGAGCAACGAGAAGCCCGCATCGGCGCGGCGGCGCATGCGCATCGTCAGTCGGCGATCGCGACGCGGCCGGTCAGCCAGTCGACGTCGATGTCGAACTTGCGCGTCCCCGACGCGATCGTGATGCGCCCGCCGTTGCTGCCACCGTCGGGATAGAAGCGGATCGCGCCGACCTTGCCGTTGACGAGGTCGTTCTGGGCGGTGAAGAGCTTGAGCTCCGCCCGCTTGGGCAGCGCGTGCTCGCGCGGATCGTCATCGACCTTGAAGCGCTTGCCCGCGACGTCGAGGGTGAGGAAGGTCTCGCGGCGCTGCGACACCGCCTCGCTGCGCGCCATCCGCAGCCCGGCGGCGAGTGCTCGCGCGGAGCCGCGCAGCTCGCTGGTCGACACCGGTCCGCCGAACATCGGAAACACGAACGCGGTGACCACCCCCATCAGCACCAGGACGATCAGGAGCTCGAGCAGCGTGAGGCCGCCCGAGCGCCTTCCGGCGTGCGACGTCGGGGCCACGGTCAGTTGCTGGCGTCCCAACTGGTGATGTCCTTGTTCACGCCCTCGCCGCCTTCCTTGCCGTCGGCGCCATAGGACATGATGTCGTAGGCACCGTGCGTGCCGGGCGACGCGTAGACGTAGTCGTGGCCCCACGGATCCTTGGGCACGGTATTTCGCTTCCAGTACGGCCCCGCCCAGTTGCTGACACCCGCGGGCGCGACCACCAGCGCCTGCAATCCCTCCTGCGTCGTCGGGTAGTTGCCGATCTCGAGCTTGTAGAGATCGAGCGCCTGGCCGATCTGCTCGATCTCGATCTTCGCCGCCTTGGCCTTGGCCTGCTCGCTCTTGCCGAGGTAGTTGCTGCCGACGATGCCGAGCACGACGCCGATCAGCGTCAGCACGACGAGGATCTCGATCAGCGTCATGCCGCGCGCACGCACCGGCACGCGCTCGGCGACAAGGCGGGCGTCCTGGAGACGTTGGTTCATCATCATGTTCGTTCCCTGTGGCTGGCGCGCGTCGGGCGCAGCAACGGCCCTTCGCACGCAAAGGAATGGTTAGACAGAAATCAGATCGCGAGTTCGCTCATGCCCATGACGCCGAGCAGGACCGAGAAAACGATGCCGCCGACGAGGACCGCGAGACCGAGGATCAGCACCGGCTCCAGCACCGCGAGGAAGCGCTTGATCCCCACGGCGACCTCGCGATCGTAGACATCGGCGACGCGCGACAGCATCTCCTCGAGGTGGCCGCTTTCCTCGCCGACGAGGATCATCTGCGTCGCGAGCCGCGGATAGAGGCCCGTTTCCGCGAGCGGGCGCCCGAAACCCTTGCCTTCGCGCAGCTTCGCGATGACGCCCTCCAGCGCTTCCGCCAGCACGACATTGCCCATCGTGTCCTTGACGATGGCAAGCCCCGCGAGCAGCGTCACTCCGTTGCCGATCAGCGTCGACAGCGTGCGCGCGAAGCGCGCGACCTCGATCTTCCCGATCAGGTCGCCCAGCAGCGGCATGCGCAGCAGGCGCGAATCCCGAACGCGACGCACCGCGGGATTGCGTCCGCGGCGGCGGAACCACAGGACGAACAGCGCGATCGCCGGAATCATCGCCCACCACCATTTCTGCAGGAACGTTCC
>JAGXBK010000049.1 GCA_018971195.1 Betaproteobacteria bacterium | reverse complement strand
ACGGCCCGGCGCACGCCGAGCCCGGCGTAGCGCGCAGGATCGCCGTCGCGCAGCTCGTGCGCCTCGAACGAGCCTGTCGAGGCGCCCGAAGGCACGCTCGCCCGGCAAGCGCTCCCGTCCTCGAGCAGGACCTCGGCCTCGACGGTGGGCCTGCCGCGCGAGTCCAGGATTTCCCGCGCATGGATGGCGCGAAGCGTCGTGCGACTCACCGCAGCAACCTCGCGCCTGCACCCATCGATCCGATCCTGCGGCCCATGCTTCGGCGATTCTACGCGGCCGCCTGCGGCGGCCCGCAGGCGCGCTCGCCCGGCGTATCCGATCGCGTCGGCGCACGGACTCAGGAAGGATCTGCGCGAGGTGGCGCAACGCGCAGCCTCGCGAGCAGATCCGCCGCCGCGCGTCCTGCATTCCCCGCGTCGAGCACCGTCACCTTCAGCCGTCGCCTGAGCCAGGCGAGCCGGTCGTCGATCGGCGGCGCCGCGGGCAACTCGCCGGCCAGCTCTGATGCCTGCGCGGCGCCAACCGCCTCGCGGCCCGTGAGACTCAGGCATTGGTCCACATCGGCATTGGCACGCTCGAGCATCGCCGCGACCTGCGGCATGTCGAGCCCGACGCTGCGATGCGCGAGCGTCAACCGGATCATCGACAGATGCGCCATCAGGCGCTGCGCGTAGTCGAGCAGGGTGGCGAGCTCGACCAGCGGCAGGCGGACGCGCTCGGGCTCGGCCGCGCTGCGCTGGAACGCCGCGGCGACGGCACCCAACGCGTCGTACGCGCGAACGCGCGCCAGCCGCTGCTCGACCATCGCGCCCTCGCTGCCCGCCATCGCCGTCGCAGCGTATTGTCGCAACGCCTCGATGGCGCGCTCGACGAGCTGCGGCAGACTGCGGCGCTCCCACGATGGAAAGACATAGCTGAACGCCCATGCCAGCGCCGCGCCGAGGAACGTGTCCCCGATGCGCTCGACGATCGCGAAGTTGCCCGCGGGAAACGCCAGATGCTGCTGGATCAGCGCCATCACCGTGGCGGCGATCGCCGTGACGACGTAGTGAACCCCGGCGAACGCGTGGGCGATGGCGACCGACGCGATGAAGATGGCGGCAAGGAATGCGTTCGACGGCAGCTGGAACAGCAGCAGCACCAGCATGCAGCCCACCAGCGTGCCGAGCACCCGCGCGTTGCGCCGGGCCAGCGTCTGCTCGAGGCTGCCGCGCAGGACGACCGCCACGCTCAGGACCACCCACGCCGGATGCGACGCCCACGGCGATCCGTGGGCGATGAAATAGGCGGCCGAGAGCGCGAGACTCATGCGCAACGCGTGCCGGAACACCGGTGAGCGCAGCGTCAGGTGCGCGCGGATTGCCGCGAGCGGCCAGCCGTCCGGCGCGACGAACAGGCGAAGCTCGTCGGGGGTCAGTGGTATGTCCGGGCTGCTCCCCTCGCCGGCGAGCAGCGCGACGATCGCGCCGGCTTCGCCTGCCAGGCGTCGCATCCGGTCGCCGAGTGCAGGCACCAGGCGCGCGCGCGGATCGGACGCGGGCAGCGATACGCCCTCCATCACGCCAGCCCGCTCGCGCATCGCCGCGGCCCGGGCGAGCGCACGGCGGTCGCCGCGATACGCGGCCCGTGCGGCATCGAGGGTATCAGCGATGCCTTCGAGCGCGCCTGCGATGCGCCTGCGCACGACGACGCCCGCGTCGTCGGAGCCCATCAGGTCGAGATCGAGCCGGCTGGTGAACAGCACGTCGCGAAATTCGATCAGGCGCAACAGGATCGCGGTATGACGCACGGCGCCGTGCGCATCCTGCGCCACGAACACGAAATCGCGTGCGGCCTGCAGACGCTCCGCCAGCGCGGCTTCATCCGTGATCCACGAGCGCATGGTCGCGATGTCGGCCGCGTCTAGCCGTGCGAGGGCGAGCAGGCTCGCGCGCGAGCGCAGCAGGCGCGTGGTCGCATCCAGGACCTCGGCGAGAGAGGTCCAGCGATAGAAAGCCTGCAGCGTCCAGGATGCGAGCACGGCCCACGCAAGATAGGTGGCGGCGCCCGCCCCGTTCCAGGCCAGCGCCTCGTGCACCGAGGGCGCCGGTGCCGCCACCGCGAACACGATGGCGAGGATCGGCGCGAACGAAATCGGACCTGCCCTCGGACCCCAGCCCAGGGTCAGCAGCGAGGCGAAGGCGATCGCTCCGATCGCGAATCCCAGCCCCCACGGATGCGGGATCAGCGCGGTGACGACGGCGGAGGCGGCACAGGCGAGCAATGCGCCTATCGCGACGCGCCGGCAGGTCCTGCCGACCGTGCCGGGCAGGTCGGGTAGGCTTGCGCAAATGGCACCGCTGCTCGCGAGCAATCCCGCCTGCGGCCCGGCGAGCGCGCCCACGATGGCGTGAATCAAGCCGACGCCGACCGCGACCTCGATGCCGTTGACGACATACGCCGGGATGCGAAGCCAGAAGCGCAGATCGTGCAAGGAGGCCATCGGGGAGATTCTGCCATCGGTGACCGCCGGGCTGCGTCGCCGGACGCGATCGTGTTGGGGTAATCTTGCGCAGGACCGAGGCCCGAGGCCCGCCCAAGGACATGAGGACGAGAATGAAGATCACACTGGTGGGATCGCGCTATTTCGGCGCGACCGTGTTCGAGGCGCTGCGCAAGGACGGCATCGACATTGCACGCGTCGTCGCGCCCGCTGCCGACGACAGGCTCGCCCTCGCCGCGAAGGGTGCCGGCGTGCCGGTGCATGTCCTCGACGACCCCAAGCTCGTGCCGGGCGAGGCGATCGCAAAGGGCACCGATGTGATCGTCGCAGCGCATACCCACGCACGGGTGAGCGACGATGCGCTGGCGCGCGCGAGGCTCGGCAGCATCGGCTACCACCCGTCGCTGCTGCCGCGGCATCGCGGCATCGCCGCCGTCGAGTGGACGATCCTCGAAGGCGACCCGATCGCGGGCGGAACGGTCTATCACCTGGCCGACGGATGGGATGCGGGCGCGATCGCGGCGCAGGACTGGTGCTTCGTGCGCAAAGGCGAGACTGCGCGCGAGCTGTGGGAGCGCGCACTGGCGCCGATGGGACTGAGGCTGCTCACCCAGGTGCTGCGCCACGCCGCCGGGCACGATGCGCTGCCGACCTATCCGCAGGACGAGCAGTTCGCCACGCGCGCACCGATGATCCGCCGCTCGATGGCGCCGACCGCCCAGGGCGGCAAGGTCGACGCCTCGCTGGTTGTCACCGTCATCGGCAAGGATCGTCCGGGCCTGGTGAGCCTGCTGTCCGAGCGTGCCCAGGGATTCGGCGCCAACTGGGCGGAAAGCCGCATGACGCGCATCGACGGTGAGTTCGCAGGCATCGCGCATTTCGAGGTCGCGTCCGCGAACGCGCAAGCCTTGACGACCGCACTGCGCAGCCTGGAATCCGAGGGACTGCGCGTCGTCGTCGCGAAGGGCGATGCGCAGGGCGCGCCTGCCGGACGACGCGTCCGCCTCGAGTCGGCCGCTCCCGACCGGCCGGGGATCGTGCACGAGCTGTCGAAAGGCCTCGCCGGGCACGGCATCGGCATCGAGAATCTCGAGACGGAGATCGTCGACGGCGTGGCGCCAGGGGCACGCGTGTTCAGGATCAGGGCGCGGCTGGCCGTGCCCGATGCGCTCGACGACGGCGCGCTGCGCGAGGCGGTGCAGGCGCTGGCACGGGAGATGGACGGCGAGATCTCGCTCAGTGCATGAGGTGCTGGTCGAAGAACGCGATCGTGCGCGATCACGCCGGCATCGCAGCCGCGGTGACGCCCCCGACGCAGTGCCGGGCCGCCCGGTCGAGGACCTCGTGCCGGGACAGGACGCCGTGGATGTAGCCGTCGAAGAGCTTGAGGACTTCGGGAGGAAAATCACTTGCCGTCCTGCGTTCCATCGCGTGCTTCCTTCGCAAGTCCGAACGCCTGAGCGAGCAGCTCGTAGGATCGATGCCGCGGCGCTGCGTCGTAGGTCCAGGTGACGATGACCAGCTCGTCCAGGCCGAGCCGAGCCGCCAGCTCGGCAAGGCGCTCGCGCAGCAGCCCGGGCGTGCCGACGAATGCCTTGCGGCGCAGCGCATCGATGGTCGCGCGCTCAGCGTCGCTGTAGGCCCACGCGTCGGCCTCCTCGGGGGTGACCAGGGGCTTGCGGATCCCCTGCTCGAAACCGGCGCGCCAGAATTCGCGCGTCTTCAGCAGGCGCCGCGCTTCGGCATCGCTGTCCGCGGCAAGGGCCCACACGCAGATCGTCGCCTGTGGCTGCGGATGGCGCTCGCTCGGCCGGTAGTTTCGGCGGTACAGCTCCAGCGCCTGCTCGACGCCGCGCCCGTCGCTGAAGAAATACGCGAACGCGTAGGGAAGGCCGAAATGCGCGGCAAGCTGCGCGCCGTAGTCGGAGCTGCCGAGGATCCACAACTCCGGCGTCGTTGGGCCCATCGGGTGCGCGCGGATCGAGGCGAACGGGTGGCCTTCCTGCAACGGAAGCCCGCCGACCCAGGCCCGCAGGTCCTGCACCTGCTGCGGGAACTCGGCGGCGGCGTCCGCATGCGGATTCAGCGCATAGGCGGTGCGCATGTCCGATCCCGGCGCGCGGCCGACACCGAGGTCGATGCGTCCCGGCGCGATCGCCTCCAACACGCGGAACTGCTCCGCGACCTTGAGCGCCGAGTAATGCGGGAGCATGACGCCCGCGCTGCCGATGCGGATGCGCGAGGTCGTCGCGGCGATCGCGGCCATCAGGACCTCCGGCGCCGTGCCGACGATGCTGTCGCTGTTGTGGTGCTCGGACACCCAGTAGCGGTGGTAGCCCAGCGCATCGCAGTGCCGCGCAAGCGCGAGGGTCTCGCGGATCGCGACGTCCTGGGTGGTGCCCTTGGCAGACGTCGACTGGTCGAGGACCGAGAGCTTCATGCCGACCGCCCCACCCGCCGCCCAGGCGCCGGCACCGCATCGTCGGCATCCCAGTCGGGCTGCGGCACCGTGCGTGCAACCAGCGCCCCGGTCGCGGCGATGCCCGCGAGCACGAGGAATATCACGCGGTACGCGCCGTCGAGGTGGGAAACCAGCGACTCGCGGTCGGCCTGCGACAGCGCCTCGCCGTTGCCGCCGCCGGCCTCGATTGCGCGATCGAGGCTCACCGGCAGTCCGCCGCCTGCGGTGCCGAGCAGCGCCACCAGCAGCGTGCCGACGATTGCCGTGCCCGCCGCGCCGCCGATCGAGCGCGAGAACGCGATGGTGGCCGTCGCCGCACCCAGCGCTTCGCGCCCGGCCGCGTGTTGCACGACGACCTGCGTCGGCGGCATCACCATCGACAGCCCCATGCCGACGAATCCGGTCAGCGCCATCACGACCCAGGTCGGCGCACGCGCGACGCTCGCCGCGAGCAGCAGGAACGTGACCGCTGCGAGCGCGAGCCCGGCCTGCGGGAACAGCGTCGTATTTCCCGTCTGCGCAATCACCCTGCCCACCAGCGAGGAGATCAGCGCCATCGTCAACGTGATTGGCAGCAGCAGCAGTCCCGAGGTGCCGATGCCCACGCCGCGGCCGAGCTGGAGGTAGAGGGGAAGATAGAGGACCGTGCCGAAAAGGACCGCGGCGAAGCAGAACACGACGACGTCCGAGCGGATGATTGCCGGATAGCCCAGGTAGCGGACGGGGATCACCGGGTGCGCGAAGCGCGTCTCCCACCGCCACAGCGCGAGATAGCCCGCACCCGCGACGCCGACCAGCGCGAGCAGTTGCCAGTCACCCCAGCCGTAGCGATGCCCGGCCGAGGACAGCGCATAGAGCAGCGCCGCCGTCGCCACCGCGAACAGCGTCGCGCCGACGTAATCGAGGCGGAACGATTGCGGCCGCCGCGCAAGGGGCATCGGAGGTATGCGAATCGCGAGCAGCCAGGCGATCACGCCCAGCGGAAGATTGATCGTGAAGATGGCGCGCCAGCCGAAATGCTCGGTCAGGTAGGCGCCGAGTATCGGACCCGCGGTGCTCGAGAGCGTGAACAGGATCGCGAAATAGCCGGCGAAACGGCCGCGCTCGCGCGGCGCCACGTGCTCCCCGATCAGCGCCTGGGCGAGCGTCATCAGTCCTCCGCCGCCCAGGCCCTGCACCGCTCGAGCGACGATCAGCGCGAGCAGCGTCGGCGCGAAGGCGCAGGCGGCCGACGCCAGCGTGAACACCGCCAGCGCCACCATCAGCATCCGGCGACGGCCGAAGTGATCGCTCAGGTGCCCGTACAAGGGCGCTGCGATCGTCGCTGCGAGCAGGTAGGCGACGACCACCCACGAAAGGTCGGTGAAACCGTGCAGCGAGCTCGCGATCGTCGGCAGCGCGCTCGCGAGGATCGTCTGGTCGGCGGCCGCCAGGAACATCGCGACCATGACCCCCGGAAACACCCGGCGGAATGCCTGTCGCGTGGCTTCGCGCGTCGCGCTCACGTCGCGCCCTCGTGCGCGCCTGTGCACACCTTCGGGGCCGTTGCTCGAAGACTTCGTCATCGCAACCACGATGTTAGCGCGTTCGCTCGCCTCGTCCCGGCGAGGCGACTATTTGAGATGCTCAAGGCCAGCGGAAGCCGCGTCGAGTACTTTCCCGAATCCGGCTACGTGGGTCCTGATGCGTTCACCGTCGCGGTCTTCGGCGTCAACCCGATGATGAGAACCGCGAACAAGTCGCGCGACGGCCGCTTCGCGATATCGGTCCACGTTCGCGCGGCGCCCTAGGCGTCGCCGCGCTGCGGATCGTCGGGCGCAGGCGGCGGGCGTGCCCGCGCCGATGGCTACTCCGCCGGCTTGGCCTGGTACCAGGCCGCGTAATCCTTCTTGAGGTGCACGAGCTTCGGAAGGTCGTTGTAGACGATGTACGGCTGGTCGGGATGCAGCTCGAGGTAGTTCTGGTGATAGTCCTCGGCCGGGTAGAACTTGTCGAGGGGCACGACCTGGGTGACGATCGGCTTCGGGAACGCCTTCGCCTGGTCGAGTTGAGCGATGTAGCGCTGGGCGATCGCCTTCTGCTGGTCGTTCGCGTAGAACACGACCGAGCGGTACTGCGTTCCGTAGTCGGGACCCTGGCGATTCAGTTGCGTCGGGTCGTGCGCGACGTCGAAGAACACCTTGAGCAACTCCGCATAGCTGACCTTCAACGGGTCGTAGGTGACCTTCACCGACTCGGCATGACCGGTCGTGCCGGTGCCGACCACCAGGTAGTGCGCCGTGGCCGCGCTGCCGCCCGAATACCCCGATACGACATTCGACACGCCCTTGACGTGCTTGAACACGGCGTCCACGCCCCAGAAGCAGCCGCCGGCGAACACCGCAGTCGCCTCGCCGCTGCCGGAAGGTTTCGGCTGCGGCCCGGCGTAGTCGGGAATGGTCGCCTGCGCAGCGCCGCTCGCCAGCGCAAGAAGGAACAATCCGGTATGAACGAGGCGCATGGTCAGCTCCCGTGGTCGTCGATGCATTGTCTGTCGCTTGAATTCATGTCCGCCTTACGCCGGGGCGCGTCTCGGCCGCGGTGCCGGCGGCCACCGGCACCTGGAAGCATGCCGGAGCCTCGCCGCCGCCCGACAGCATGATGCCAGCCCTCACGCCCGCATCGTTCGCCCGCACCGCCGCTACCCGCGGCGCGTGGACGGATGCAGCCTGCTGCTGCGCGGAACGCCCGCCAGCAGGTATTCCATCTGGTCGGCGAGGATGCGGCGATTGCGCAGGATGAAGTGCTCGTGCCGGTTGGGCACGTAGGGCACGTAGAGCAGCGGCATGTTCGCCTGCTCCGGCGCGCGATTGCCCTTGCGCGTGTTGCAGGGGCGGCAGGCGGTGACCGAATTCGTCCAGGTGTCGCGCCCGCCGCGCGATGCAGGGACGATGTGATCGCGCGACAGGTCGCGGTATTGATGGCGCTCGCCGCAGTATGCGCAGACCTGCCGGTCGCGCGCGAACAGCATCGGGTTGGTGAGGCTCGGCGTATGCGCGAGCGGATGGCCCGCGCTGCCCTTGATGGCGAGGATCGATTTGGTCGCGATCCGCGAGCGTGTGCCATCGCGCTGCCATCCACCCCGGAATTCGCGGACGATCGCGCCGAGCGACCATGCGACCATCTGCCGCGCGTGGTAGGTGATGGCCTCCTCGAGCTCGACCCACGCCTGGGGCAGCCCGGCCATGTCCACGGTGAGTACCAGCGGATCCATTCGGTGATTCTAATGCCTGCCCGGGGACCCCGGGCGCATGCCATTACATCGACCGTTGCATCGGCCGTTACATCGGCCCTTGCATCGCCCGGCCCCGGGGAGCACAAGACCGTCAACGCCGCTGAGCCGGTTGCGCGCCGCGGACGACGCGACATTCGCGCAACAACGGCGCAAAATCGCCGCGACCCCGGTCGCACGCGAGGGGCATTCCAGACTCCAGAGGCGCCGATGCCGCAGCCTTTCACCGATCCCGCGCTGGCGACGCCGCGACCCCGGCGGCGTTTCGAGACCGCGCGACGCCGTGCCTTCTGCGCGACTGTCGCGCTGCTCGCAGCCATCCTCGCCTTCCCGGCATTCGCGTACACGGTCGTCGAGTACTACAACGCGACCCTCGACCATTACTTCATGACGCCGCTGCCGGTCGAGATCAGCGCACTCGACTCCGGAAGCATCGCCGGGTGGACGCGTACCGGGCTCGTTTTCGATGCGTTCGCGTCGGTCGCGGCGGCCGGCGGCGCTGCAGTCAATCCGGTGTGCCGGTTCTACATTCCGCCGCAGCACGGCGATTCGCATTTCTTCTCGGCGTCTCCCGACGAGTGCCAGGCAGTGCTCGCGAAGATCGCCACCGATCCCAACTTCAGCGGCTACGTCTACGAGACGCCGGCCGAGTTCTACATCGCGTTGCCCGACACGACGACGGGGGCCTGCCCGTCGGGAACGGTCCCGGTCTACCGATTGTGGAACCATCGGGTCGATTCCAATCACCGCTACACGGCCGACCTCCCGACGCGCGACGCGATGATCGCCCGCGGCTACGTCCCCGAAGGCTACGGGCCGATGGGCGTGGCGATGTGCACCCCGCGCGCGGGCATCGGCGATTCGCAGGTGCGCCTGACCGGCGCCTCGCCGTTTACGCCTGGCTGCGACGGTGCGCCGGCGACCGGCGTGCCCTATCTCGGCGCCGAGGTCGAGCCGATGATCGCCATCGACCCGCAGGATTCCTCGCACATGATCGGCGTCTTCCAGCAGGACCGCTGGTCGGACGGCGGCGCGCGCGGACTGCGCACCGGGTATTCGTTCGACGGCGGGCTCACCTGGTCGCTGACGCAGGCGTCGTTCTCGCACTGCACCGGCGGCAACGCCGCCAACGGCGCGAATTACCCGCGCGCCAGCGATCCGTGGGTGACGATCGGGCCCGATGCCGTCGCCTACCAGATTGCCATTGCCTTCAATGGCGCGACGTTTGCGCAAGGTTCGTCGAGTGCGGTGCTCGCGAGCCGTTCGACCGACGGCGGGCGTACCTGGAGCGCGCCGGCGACTCTGATCGCCGATGGCAGCGCATTCTTCAACGACAAGGAATCGATCACTGCGGACGCCCGGACGCCCGGCGTCGCCTATGCCGTGTGGGATCGGCTCGCCCCCAGCGGCAGCGGCCCCACGTATTTCGCCCGCACGACCGACGGCGGGCTGACCTGGGAAGCGGCGCGACCGATCTACGATCCGGGGGTCGGCAACCAGACGCTGGGCAACCAGGTCGTCGTCGTGCAGCCGGGCGCGGGCAGCCTCTACGACGTGCTCGATTTCTTCACCGAGTTCGACGTCGCCGCGAACGGTTCTCTCTCGACGCACCTGGCCATGGTCAGGTCCGCCGACAGCGGCACCACGTGGACCGGCGCGACGCGGGTCGCCGACGTGCGCGCGCTGGGCACGCACGATCCGCAGAATCCGGCACGCACGCTGCGCGACGGCGCCAACCTCGCGTCCTTCGCGGCAGGGCCCGGCGGGCAGGTCTTCGCCGCCTGGCAGGACTCCCGATTTTCGGCGGGCACCATCGACGGCATCGCGTTCTCGCGCTCGCAGGACGGCGGCAGCACCTGGAGCGCGCCGGTGCAGGTGAACCGCGTGCCCGGTGTGCAGGCATTCCTGCCATCGGTCACGGTCCGCGCCGACGGCACGATCGGCGTCCTCTACTTCGACATGCGCAACGACACTCCCGATCCGACCACGCTGCTGGTCGATGCCTGGCTAGCGACGTCGACGGATGGCCTCAGCTGGCGCGAGACCCATGTCGCGGGCCCCTTCGATTTCGACCTGGCGCCCTCGGTGGAGGGCGGCCTGTTCATCGGCGACTACCAGGGCATCGGCAGCGCGCCCGGCGATTTCACGGCGCTCTACGCGCAGACCGCTCCCGACCCGGCCAACCGCACCGACATCTTCGCGTCGGGGCTGAGGTCGATCGCCACGGCGGCGCAGGCGACGCGGAAGGCCGCCTATCGCGCCAAGGCCGCGGCGACGGTCGTTCTCACGCCCGACTGGCGAGCACGCCTCGCGCAAAGCGCCGAGCGCACGCTGGCCGCAAGGCGCAACGGGCCACCGCTGCCGGACGGTCGCTGACTTCGCGCCGCAGGCGCCCACTGCGAATACCTCTCACCGCGCGCCAACCGACGCGTCAGCGTTGGTGATGCGCACGGATTGCGAATGTCGAATCCATGCCTGCGTCGAGTCGACGCGGAATTGTCCGGCGCAGCGGGACAGGATGCGCTGAGCGCGAGCGTGCGCGACGGCTGTCACGGGTGGCGCGGCCAGCGAGCCCGACTGAAACATCTCCGGCAGGATGTCTTCGAGCGCAGTCGCGCCGGGACCCGTAAGCCGGCGATCGCGCACTCCGAGCGCGCAAACGCATCCTGCCCCGCTGCCCCAGGCACAACTCAGAGCGCGAGCGCGATGCGCGTCCCTTGCTCGATCGCGCGCTTGGCGTCGAGTTCGGCAGCGACGTCCGCGCCGCCGATGAGCGTGTAGTCGACTCCGGCCGCCGTCAGCGGCCCCACGAGGTCGCGCCGCGGCTCCTGGCCGGCGCAGACCACGATGGTGTCGGCCGCAAGGAGTTGCGGCTGGCCGTCGATGCGAATGTGCAGGCCCGCATCGTCGATCCGATCATAGGTGACGCCCGAGAGCATCGTCACGCCACGCTTCCTGAGCAGCGTCCGGCGTATCCATCCGGTGGTCTTGGCGAGGCCCTCGCCGACCTTCGCCGCCCTGCGCTGCAGCAGCCATACCTTGCGCGGTGGAGGCGACTCCCCGGCAGGACCGATGCCGCCCCGATTCGCGTATTCCAGGTCGATGCCCCATTCGGCGCGATACGCCTCGATTGCGGGATCGTCGCGCATGCCCGTGCTCAGGTGCCCATCGCCATCCGCCGCGTGCGTCAGGAACTCGGCGACGTCGAAGCCGATGCCGCCGGCACCGATGATCGCGACGCTGCGTCCGGCGCTGCGGCGGCCGTCGACGATCTCGACATAGCCTGCCACCCTCGAATGCCCGAGGCCTTCGATCGCCGGCTGGCGCGGAACGATCCCGGTGGCCAGGATGACCGCGTCGAAGCCCCGCAGGTCGTCGACGGTGGCGAAATGGCCCAGGCGCAGGTCGACGCGCAGCGCGGCCAGACGGTTGGCGTAGTAGCGCAGCGTCTCGGCGAATTCTTCCTTGCCGGGGATCCTTCGCGCGAGGTTGAACTGGCCACCGATCGCTGACGCCGCGTCGAACAGCGTGACCTCGTGCCCGCGCCCTGCCGCCGTTGTCGCGCAGGCGAGTCCCGCGGGTCCGGCGCCGACGACGGCGACGCGCCTGCGCAGCCCCGCGGGCGTCAGCGCCATCTCCGTCTCGCGGCAGGCGTAGGGATTCACCAGGCACGAGGCGATCTTGCGCTCGAAGATGTGATCGAGGCAGGCCTGGTTGCAGGCGATGCAGGTATTGATCGACGCGGCCTCGCCGCGTGAGGCCTTGAGCACGAATTCCGCATCGGCGAGAAACGGCCGTGCCATCGACACCATGTCGGCGTCGCCGCGGGCGAGGATCGCCTCCGCGACCGCCGGATCGTTGATGCGGTTGGTGGTGACGAGCGGCAGCTTCACTGCACCGCGCAGCCTCGCGGTCACCCAGCTGAACGCTGCGCGCGGCACCATGGTCGCGATCGTCGGGATCCGCGCCTCGTGCCAACCGATGCCGGTGTTGATCAGCGTCGCGCCGGCGATCTCGACCCGCTTCGCGAGCTCGACCACTTCGTCCCAGGTGCTGCCGCCGTCGACCAGGTCGAGCATCGAAAGGCGGTAGACGATGATGAACTTCTCGCCCACGGCCTCGCGCGTGCGTCCCACGATCTGCGTCGCGAAACGGGCGCGGTTGTCGAACGACCCGCCCCATTCGTCGTCGCGAAGATTGGTCTTCGGTGCGATGAACTGATTGATCAGGTAGCCCTCGGAGCCCATGATCTCGACGCCGTCGTAGCCGGCCCGCTGCGCGAGCGCCGCGCAGCGGGCGTAGGCCGCGATCGTGCGCCCGATGCCCCAGCGCGTCAGCGCGCGCGGCTTGAACGGCGTGATTGGAGAGCGCAGCGCCGATGGCGCGACGGACAACGGGTGATACGCGTAGCGGCCCGCGTGGAGGATCTGCAGCGCGATCCTCCCGCCGGCGACGTGGACGGCGTCGGTGATCCGGCGATGCTTCGCCAGCTGCCACGCGAAGCTGAGCTGCGAAGCGCGCGGCTCGAGCCGTCCCGACAGGTTGGGCGCGATACCGCCGGTGACGATCAGGCCGACGCCGCCGCGGGCGCGCGCCGCATAGAATTCGGCGAGCCTGTCGAACCCGTCGGGCGCCTCCTCGAGGCCCGTATGCATCGATCCCATCAGCACGCGATTGGGCAGCGTGGTGAAGCCCAGATCCAGCGGTGCGAGCAGATGCGGGTAGTCGCCCATCGACGGCGATTCTACGTGACGCCCCGCCCCGCGTCGGCGACCTATTCGTCCACCACCATGCGGTAGCCGATTCCGGTCTCCGTCAGCAGGTGGCGCGGCCGCACCGGATCGACCTCGAGCTTGTCGCGCAGCTGCTTCATGTAGATCCGGAGGTAGTGGGTGTCGGCCGCATGCGTCGGGCCCCAGACCTCGGTCAGCAGCTGCCGGTGGGTGACGACCATGCCGAGGTGCTTCGCCAGCGCCGCCAGCAGGCGGAATTCGATCGGCGTCAGGCGCATCTCCTGTCCACCGCGCGCCGCCATCCTCCGCTCGAGGTCGACGATGGCGCTTCCGAAGTGCAGGGTCGCCGATCCTGATGCCGGGCGCACCGCGCCGCGCAATGCCGCACGCACGCGCGCCAGCAGCTCGCCGATGCCGAAAGGCTTGGTCACGTAGTCGTCGGCGCCGGCGTCGAGAGCCTCGATCTTCGACCGCTCCTGGACGCGCGCCGACAGCACGATGATCGGCATCGGCGACCACTCGCGGATGCGCCGGATCACCTCGACGCCGTCGAGGTCCGGCAGTGCGAGATCGACGATCGCGAGATCCGGCTTGTGCGTCCCGGCATCGACGGACCCGCGGCGTCCCGTCGCCGATTCGACCACCCGATAGCCTTCCAGCACGAAAGCCGCGCGCAGGAAGCGCCTGATCTCGGGCTCGTCCTCGACGACGAGGATCGCGGGACGCGCTTCGGCCATGTCAATCGGGCGCGGGTTCCTGCGGCATCGCAGGCGCTTCTTCCAGGGGGAGCGTGAATCGGAAGGCCGTTCCCCCGCCCGGGATCCGCTCGGCCCAGGTGCGCCCGCCGTGCAGGCGCACGATGGCGCGGCAGATCGCGAGCCCGAGGCCGATCCCGGTTTCGGCGCCTTCGGCCTTGCCGCGATGGAACTTCGCGAACACCCGCTCGAGATCGGCGTCCGAGAGCCCGCCGGCATAGTCCTCGACCGTGACGACGACTTCGTCCTCCTTGCGTTGCGCGCGCACCCTGACCACGGTCTCCGCGGGCGTGTGCCTGGCGGCATTCTCGAGCAGGTTTCCGAGTGCCTGCTCGATCAGCGTCGCGTCGACTCGCACCAGCGGCAGGTCGTCGGGCAGGTCGACGATGACCCGGTGCCCCGCCATGCGCTCGGAAAGGCGCGCGAGCACCGAACCGACGATCTCGCCGAGCGCAACCCAGTCGCAGTCGATCCTGATGGCACCGGTCTCGAGGCGCGTCATCTGCAGCACCTTGGCCACGTGCTCGGACATCTCGCGCGCCTGGTCGAAAATGCTGCCGGCGAGCGCACGGCGCTCGGCAGGCGAGAGCCGCTCGCCGTTCTCGGCGAGGCTCGACGATGCGCCGGCCATGACGGCGAGCGGCGTGCGCAGGTCGTGCGAAATCGAGGCGAGCAGCGCGCTGCGGATGCGCTCGGTCTCGGCCTCGATCTCCAGTGCCGCCTGGGCCGCTGCGCGGTGGCGCACGCTTGCGACCAGACGCGAGATGATCAGCGCCACCACCAGCATGATCGCGAAGGTCAGCAGGTACTGGGCGTCGTCGACCGTCAGGGTCCCGCTCGGCGGAACGAACAGGAAGTCGAATGCCAGCACGCACATGATCGACGCTGCGATCACCGGGCCGCGCGAAAGGCGCAGCGCGACGACGACGACCGCCAGCAGGTAGACCATCGCGATATTGACGAGGTCGAAGCGAGGGTGCATCGCCCAGCCGGCGAGCGTCGCGGCCGCCACCGCGGCCACGGCCCACGCGTATCCGGTCCATTGCCTTGTCGTGACCATCGTGTGACTTTAGCGCAGGGAGGGCGTAAATTTCCCGTAAATAATCGCGATCGCCTGCGACCGCGAGTCGCGAACCTTATAAGCTCCCTTTCGATGGATGCGATCGCAGAAACCCGGACGCCGCAGGCGGCGGCCGGTCGGGCCCACCGCAAGCAGACGACCGCGGCGCTCGCCTTGCTCGCGCTCGGCGTCGTCTACGGAGACATCGGCACGAGCCCGCTGTACGCGGCCAAGGAGACCTTTCGTCCGGAGCACGGGATCCCGCTGACGCCGCTCAACGTCATCGGCGGCGTATCGGCCATCTTCTGGGCGCTGACGATCATCGTCTCGCTGAAGTACGTGACTCTCGTGCTGCGCGCGAGCAACCGCGGCGAGGGGGGCATCATGGCGCTGCTGGCGCTGGCGACCTCGTCGGTGCGCGACCGGCCACGGACGCGCGCCGCCCTGCTCGCGATCGGCGTATTCGGCGCGTCGCTGTTCTACGGCGACGCGGTGCTGACGCCGGCCATTTCGGTGCTCTCGGCGGTCGAGGGGCTCGAGGTCGGCACCCAGGCCCTGCAGCCGTTCATCGTGCCGATCGCGACCGGCATCCTGATCGCCCTGTTCGCGATCCAGCGCTTCGGCACCGGCGTCGTCGGGATGTTCTTCGGCCCGGTCTGCCTGCTGTGGTTCGTCGCGCTGGGGGCGTCGGGCGTCCACAATATCGTCAAGGCGCCGGTGATACTCCAGGCGCTCGATCCCGGGTACGCGCTGCATTTCGCGACCCGGCACGGCTACGCATCGTTCATCGTGCTGGGATCGGTGCTGCTTGCCGTCACCGGCGCCGAGGCGCTGTATGCCGACATGGGGCATTTCGGCAAGCGGGCGATCCGCATCGCATGGTTCGGCGTCGCCGCGCCCGGGCTGATCCTCAACTATTTCGGCCAGGGCGCGCTGCTCATCGCCCGCCCCGACGCGATCGCAAACCCGTTCTATCTCGCCTTCCCCGACTGGGCGCTCTACCCGATGGTCGTGCTCGCCACGGCGGCGACCGTCATTGCGTCGCAGGCGACGATCTCGGGTGCCTACTCGATGACCCAGCAGGCGGTCCAGCTGGGCTACCTGCCGCGGATGACGATCCTGCACACCTCCGAGCGGACGATCGGCCAGATCTACGTGCCGATCGTGAACTGGACGCTGCTGCTGGTCGTCGCGGCGGCGGTGCTGGGGTTCGGCAGCTCGTCGCGGCTCGCCGCGGCGTACGGCGTATCCGTGATGGGGACGATGCTGGTCACGACGCTGCTGACGTTCTTCGTGCTGCGCTACGACTGGCGCTATCCGCTCGGGCTGTGCCTCCTCACCACGGGGTTCTTCATGCTGGTCGACACCGTGTTCTTCGCCGCGGCCATGCACAAGGTCCTGGAAGGCGGCTGGTTCCCGCTGGCGCTGGGCTCGTTCGTGTTCTTCATCATGGTGACCTGGCGCCGTGGCCGCGAGCTGCTGATCGAGCGCCTGCGCGGCTCGTCGCCGCCGCTGGCGGCGTTCCTGGAGGTGCTGTTCCTCGAACCGCCGCCGCGGGTGCCCGGCACCGCCGTGTTCCTCACCTCGAGCCCGGACGCGACGCCCAACGCGCTGCTGCACAGCCTCAAGCACTACAAGGTCCTGCACGAGCAGAACGTGTTCCTGAACATCGAGTTTCGCGACGTGCCCTGGGTGCAGGCGGAGAATCGCATCGCAAGCGAGCGGCTGGCAGGCGACTGCTGGCGCATCGTCGCACGCTACGGCTTCATGGAGCAGCCCGACGTCGCGCTGGCGCTGGAGGTCTGCGCGCCGCAGGGCCTGCAGGTCGATCCGATGCAGGTGTCGTATTTCCTGTCGCGCGAGAAGATCGTCCCGGGAGCGAGCGAAAAGGGCCTCGCGCGCTGGCGCGACGGAGTCTTCGCGGCGATGGCACGCAATGCCGGAAGCATCACCGACTTCTTCAACATCCCCGCCAATCGCGTCGTCGAGCTGGGCGCACGCATCGAGATCTGACCGTCCGGGCGCGAGGGCATCGCGTCGACCCCGTCGCCGGCGTGGCGGGAACGACTGCCGAGTCGGCGCATACTGTGTCCGCGCATTCCTCATGGGGTGCGCGGGCGCGCGAATCCTCGGGCGTCCCGATGGAAAGCCGAACCATGTACCTGCCATCGAATACCGATTCCGGCGGACGCGACCGATGAACGCGCCGACGGACCAGTATGCCCTCGCTTCGGAGCGCGACCGATTCCTTTCGGCACTGGATGGCGACGATCCCAGTGTCACGGCGCGACTGGCGGCGCATCTGACCGGTTGCGGGAACCCGCTGCCGAGCTCGACCTGCAGGGAGCTCGGGCTTCCCGTCGGCAGCTCCTACGGTACGGCCGCGAGGCAGGTCATGCGATGCAACGGTCGCATCCGGCCCGACGCAGCTCCACCGGCGACCGATGCCGCGCCTGAATCGCAGGCAAGGCAGGATCCTGTCGCGGGCGATGGACAAGTGACCATGACCTGATCACCCGCAGCCTGCAGGTTGCGGCGGGGAGGGCGCGGGTCGAGGCGGTGATCGCCATGCTGTTGCGCTGTCAACCGACCGCGGTGCCGAACAGCGCACCCACGCCCGCGGTCAGCGCCATCGCGAGCGCGCCCCAGAACGTGACGCGCCAGGCGCCGGCGATGACCGGCGCGCCGCCCGTGCGGGCCGCGAGCGCGCCGAGGCCGGCGAGGAAGACCAGCGAGCTGCCGGCCACGACGGCGCCCAGCAACGAGGCCGGTGCCAGCGTCGCGACGATGAGCGGCAGTGCGGCTCCGGCGGTGAAGCTCGCGGCCGACGCCAGCGCGGCCTGCACCGGGCGCGCCGAGAGCACCTCCGAAATGCCCAGTTCGTCGCGGGCGTGGGCACCCAGCGCGTCGTGCGCCATCAGCTGCACCGCCACCTGCTCGGCCAGCGCCGGGTCCAGGCCGCGCTTCACATAGATCGACGCCAGCTCGCGTTCCTCGTTGGCGACGTCGCTCGCCAGTTCCCTGCGCTCACGAGCCAGATCGGCCGTCTCGGTGTCGGACTGGGAACGCACCGAAACGTACTCACCGGCGGCCATCGACATGGCGCCGGCGACGAGTCCAGCCACGCCGGCCACCAGCACGCCGCTGCGCGACGCATGCGCGGCGGCCACGCCGAGGACCAGGCTGGCGGTGGACACGATGCCGTCATTGGCGCCGAGCACGGCAGCGCGCAGCCAGCCGATGCGGTCGCTGCGGTGGAACTCCCGGTGGATTCTGGCCATGTCTCCTCATCTGGTGGTGCGCGGCGCCTGCGCCTTGGCGTCGAGCGCTCCCCAGCGCTCGAATCGCTCGCGCAGCATCACCTCGATCTCCTCGGCGCGATGGCGATCGGCTTTGAGCTGCTCGACGCCCTGGCGATGATAGTCCGGGGCGCACATTCGTCCGGACAGTTCGTGCTGCTCGCGCTCCAGGGCCTCGATCTCGTCGGGCAAAGCGTCGAGCTCCCTCTGTTCCTTGAAGGTCATCCGCGCGCGCGAGGGTCGCGCGCCACCGCGCGCCACCGGGGTGCCCGCGCAGCCGGCCGCGGGCGCCGGCTGCGGCGCCGGGTCCCTGGCGGACCCGACGGCAGCCTTCGCCGGCGGTGCCGCTGCGCGCTGCGCGACCCAGTCGCTGTATCCGCCCACGTATTCCTTCCAGACGCCGTCGCCCTCGGCGACCAGCGTCTGCGTCGCGATGTTGTCCAGAAACGCGCGGTCGTGGCTCACCAGCAGCAGCGTCCCCGCGTATGCCTGCAGCGTCGCCTCGAGCAGCTCGAGGGTGTCGATGTCGAGATCGTTCGTCGGCTCGTCCAGCACCAGCAGGTTGGTCGGCTGCGCGAACAGGCGCGCGAGCAACAGCCGGTTGCGCTCGCCTCCGGACAGCGCTTTCACCGGCGCGCTTGCACGCTGCGGCGGGAACAGGAAATCCGCGAGGTACGACAGCACATGCTTGCGCCCTGACCCCGTCTCGACCCATTCCGATCCCGGGCTGATCGTCTGCGCGAGGCTGCGTTCCGGATCGAGCTGCTCGCGCATCTGGTCGAAATAGGCGACCTGGAGGCGGGTGCCCAGGCGCACCTGTCCTCGATCCGGCCGCACCTCGCCGAGGATGATCTTCAGCAGCGTCGACTTGCCGGCGCCGTTGCGCCCCAGCAGCGCCAGCCGGTCGCCGCGCATCACTCGCAGCGAGAGATCGCGCACCAGCGTGGACGCGCCGAACGCTTTCCAGACACGGTCGAGCTCGGCGACCAGGACCCCGGAGCGCTCCCCCGCGTCGACGGCAAGCCTCACGTTTCCGATCCGCTGCCTGCGCTGCGCGCGCTGCTCGCGCAGCGACTCGAGCCTGCGCACCCGGCCTTCGTTGCGCGTGCGCCGGGCCTCGACGCCCTTGCGGATCCACGCCTCCTCCTGGCGCCAGAACTGGTCGAACTTGCGTGCGGCGCTTGCCTCCGCCGCGAGCTCCGCGGCCTTGCGGCTTTCGTAGGCGGCGAAATTGCCCGGGTAGGAGCGCAGCAGTCCGCGATCCAGCTCGACGATCCGCATCGCGATGCGGTCGAGGAAGGCGCGGTCGTGCGTGACGACGATCGACGCCGGCACCTTGAGGAGCAGGTCCTCGGTCAGCGCGATCCCGTCGACGTCGAGATGGTTCGTCGGCTCGTCCAGCAACAGCAGGTCGGGCTGCATCGCCAGCGCCAGTGCGAGCGCCGCCCGCTTGCGCTCGCCGCCCGATGCACTTTCCGGCGATTGCGCTTCGTCCAGCCCGTAGCGATGCAGGAACCCGGACAGCCGCACCTCGACGCGCCAGCGATCGCGCTCGTCCTGCGCCTCCAGCGCTCCCCGGCGGACCAGGCTCTCGCGCAGCGTCGACGCAGGCGGCAGCAGGGGCTCCTGTTCGACCAGGACGATCCGCACGGCGTCGCGGCGCTCGATGACGCCGTCGTCCAGGGCGGCTTGACCGGCGATGACTTTCAGCAGCGACGACTTGCCGGTGCCGTTGCGGCCGATCAGGCCGATGCGCTCGCCTTCGCCCACCGTCAGGTCGGCGCGATCGAGCAGCGGCTGCAGGCCGTAGGCGAGCCCGGCGTCGCGGATCGTGAGCAGTGCCATCGGGTTAGCATAACGTGCCCGCTGCGCAGCCGGCGCCCGATGGCCGCAGCCGTTGATTTCGGGGGAGCGCCGCCCGATATTCGAAAGATGGCTGACCTGCGCCTGGCCGCCGTGGCCGGAACCTTCTATCCGAGAGCGCCGACGGAGCTCGCGGCCGCGGTGCGCGCCTGCTTCGATGACGCAACGGCGCATGCGCATGCGGCGGAAGCGCTGCCCGCAGGTTCGCGATCTTTCGACGGCGCCCCCGGCGCGCGACCGGCTGCGTCGCGGCCCAAAGCCCTGATCGTGCCGCATGCCGGGTACGTCTACTCGGGCGCGATCGCCGCGGCAGCCTATGCCCGGCTGGCCGACGGGCGCGAGCCGATCCGTCGCGTCGTCCTGTTCGGACCGACGCACCGCGTGCCGGTGCGGGGTCTTGCGGTGCCGACGGCGAATGCGTTCGCCACACCCCTGGGGAACGTCGGCGTCGACCGCACTGCCGTGGAGCTCGCGCTCGCGCTGCCCCAGGTGCGCGCAAGCGACGCCGCGCATGCCCTCGAGCATTCGCTGGAGGTCCAGCTCCCGTTCCTGCAGGCGGTACTCGGCGATTTCGAGATCG
>JAGXBK010000204.1 GCA_018971195.1 Betaproteobacteria bacterium | reverse complement strand
CGGCCCGTGCGCCCAGCCCAGCAGTTCGCGCGCCGCCGCCGCGTCCTCGGCGTACAGGCGCGCGCTGTGCCCGCCGCGCTGGCCCTGCAGGCGCGGAATGCCCTTGGCGATCACGGTGCGGCAGGCGAGCAGCGAAGGTCGCGGGTCCTGCCGCGCCGCCTGCAGCGCCGCATCGACGGCCTCGAGGTCGTGGCCATCAACCTCGATCACATGCCAACCGGCGACGCGGAAGCGGGCGGCAACGTCCTCGCTGATCGACAGCGCGGTGCTGCCGTCGTCGGTGATGCGGTTGTCGTCCCACAGCAGGATCAGCTTGGACAGGCGCAGATGCCCGGCCAGCGAGATCATTTCCTGGCCCACGCCTTCCTGCAGGCAGCCATCGCCGACAAAGGCATAGGTGTAGTGGTCGACCAGGTCCGCGCCGAAGCGGGCGCCGAGGAAGGCTTCGGCGATCGCCATGCCGAAGGCGTTGGCGATGCCTTGCCCGAGGGGGCCGGTGGTGACTTCGATGCCTTGCGCCGGGGCGTACTCCGGATGCCCCTGGCAATGCGAACCGAGCTCGCGGAAAGTCTTGATCTGCTCGAGCGTAATCGCCGCGTAGCCGGTCAGGTGCAGCAGTGCGTACAGCAGCATCGAGCCATGGCCGTTGGACACCACCACGCGGTCACGGTCGGGCCAGGTCGGATCGACCGGGTTGAACTTGAGATGGCGGGTGTACAGCGCAGTGGCGATCTCGGCCATGCCCAGCGGCACGCCCTGGTGGCCTTCGGTGGCACGCACGATGGCGTCGATGGAGAGCAGGCGAATTGCGTTGGCGAGCGTCGTCGGGCTTGGCGTGGACATGACCGCAGGGATCCGGCGCGTCGTCGGATCCGGCGACGCACAGACGTGGTGAAGGGATGGGAGCGGAAAGCGTCAGCCGAGCCAGCGCTTGACGGACGCGCGCATCGCCGCGGTCGAGATGCCGTAGCGATCGTGCAAGGTCGGCAGCGCGCCGGCGTCGAGAAACGCGTCTGGCAGCGCGACGCGGCGGAAGCGCGGCGCCACGCCAGCCTCCAGCAACGCCGTGGCAACCGCCTCGCCGAGACCGCCGATCACGCTGTGGTTCTCGGCCGTCACGACCAGGCGGCCACCGCGGCCGGCCTCGCGCACGATGGCCTCGGTGTCCAGCGGCTTGATCGTCGGCACATGCAGCACTGCGACGTCGACGCGGTCGGCGACGAGTTCGGCGGCGACCTCGAGCGCGCGCATGGTCAGGATCCCGGACGAGATGATGAGCACGTCGTTGCCGCCGCGCAGCAGGGCCGCCTTGCCGAGCTGGAAGCGGTAGCCGTACTCGTCCAGCACCAGCGGCACCTGCCCGCGCAGCAGGCGCATGTAGACCGGTCCCTTGTGCGCGGCGATCGCCGGCACCGCCTGCTCGATCTCGAGCGCGTCGCAAGGGTCGATCACCGTCATGCCCGGCATCGCACGCATCAGCGCGAGGTCCTCGGCGGCCTGGTGGCTTGGACCGTAGCCGGTGGTCAGCCCGGGCAGCGCACAGGCAATCTTGACGTCCAGCCCGTCTTCCGCGATCGTCTGATGGATGAAGTCGTAGGCGCGGCGAGAGGCGAACACCGCGTAGGTGGTAACGAAGGGCAGCGCACCCTCCTTGGCCATGCCGGCGGCGGCGCCCATCAGCAGTTGCTCGGCCATGCCCATCTGGTAGAAGCGCTCGGGATGGGCCTGGGCGAAGATGTGCAGATCGGTGTACTTGGCCAGGTCGGCGGACATGCCGACGACTTCGGGGCGCTGCTCGGCAAGCTGCACCAGGGCATGGCCGAACGGCGCGACGCGCGTCCGCTGGCCCTCGCCGGCGATCGACGCAATCATCGCTGAGGTCTTCAGGCGCGGTTTGGTCGGAGTGGGATGGGTCGTGTTCATGCGTTGCTCCCGGCGTAGCCTGCGTCGAGGGCCTGCAGTGCGAGTTGCCATTCCTGCGGCTCGACGCGGATGAAGTGGTTCTTCTCGCGCGCCTCGAGGAAAGGCACGCCGCAACCCATTCGCGTGTCGCAGATGATCATCCGCGGACGCGGTCGCGCGTGCCGCTGCGCCTCGTCGAAGGCGTCGATCACCGCGTCGAGGTCGTTGCCGTCGATGCGCTGGGTATGCCAGCCGAAGGCCTGCATCTTGTCGGCCAGCGGCTCGAACGCCATCACCTTGCTCGACGCGCCGTCGGCCTGCTGGTTGTTGACGTCGACGATCGCGATCATGTTGTCGAGCTTCCAATGCGCGGCCGACATCAGCCCCTCCCAGGTCGAGCCCTCGTCGAGCTCGCCGTCCGAGAACAGCGTGTATACCCGCGCCGACGAGCCCTTGCGCTTGAGTCCGAGCGCATGGCCGACGGCGATGGCCAGGCCCTGGCCGAGCGAACCGCCCGACATCTCCATGCCCGGGGTGTAGCCCGCCATGCCCGACATCGGCAGCCGGCTGTCATCGCTGCCGTAGGTCTCGAGCTCGTCGGCCGGGATGATGCCGGCCTCGATCAGCGCCGCGTACAGCGCGATGGCATAGTGGCCGTTGGACAGCAGGAAGCGATCGCGCCCCTCCCAGCCCGGATCGTCGGCGCGATAGCGCATCGCGCCGAAGTAGGCCACGGCCAGTACGTCGGCGATGTCCAGCGCCTGGCCGATGTAGCCCTGGCCCTGGACCTCGCCCATGCGCAGCGCGTGGCGGCGGATGTGATAGGCGCGCTCGGCGAGTTCAGTGCGCCGGTCGATTTCAAGAATGCTCACGAGCGAATCTCCGATTCAATGCAGGAAGCCGGTCGAGAACCAGGGCACGGCGGCGATGATCAGCAGGCCGAACAGCAGCGCGCCAAGATAGGGCCAGATGCGCTTCATCGCGACGTCGGGGCTGACGCGGCCGATCGTGCACGCCGCGTAGTAGCCCAGCCCGAACGGCGGGGCGAACAGGCCGATGCCCATGGCCAGGATGACGACCATCGCGTAGTGCACCTCGTCCACGCCGAGCTGGCGCGCGACGGGGAACAGCAGCGGGGCGAACAGCACCATGGCCGGGATGCCTTCGAGCACGCTGCCCAGCACGATGAAGGTGACGATCGAGATGCCCAGGAAGCCCCAGCGGCCGTCGGGCATGCTCGTCATCATGTGCGCCAGCGCATTCGAGAAGCCGGACTGGGTCAGGGCCCAGGCCATCGCCGTCGCGGTGCCGATGATGAACAGGATCGCCCCGGCAAGCGCTGCAGTCTCGACCAGCATCGGATACAAGCGCCGCCAATCCAGGCGCCGGTACAGCAGCGGACCGACCAGGGCCGCATAGGCGATGCCGATGGTCGACACTTCGGTGGCGGTCGCCACGCCACGGACCACCGCGGTGCGGATCAGGATCGGCAGCGCCAGCGACGGAAGAGCGATCGTGAAACTGCGCAGGATCTCGCGCCGCGTCGCGCGCCTGACTCCGGTGACGATCTCGCGGCTGCGCTGGCGTGCCACCACTGCGAGCACCAGCGCCAGCACGATTCCCGGCAGGATGCCGCCGGTGAACAGCGCGCTGATCGAGATGCCGGCCACCGAGCCGATGGTGATCAGCACCAGCGACGGTGGGATGGTCTCGGCCATCGCCCCTGCTGCCGCCAGCAGCGAGATCATCTCGCCTTCGTCGTTGCCACGCTTCTTCATGTCGGGCAGTAGGACCGGGGCCACGGCCGCCATGTCGGCGGTCTTCGCACCCGAGATGCCCGACACCAGCAGCATGGCGCCCAGCAGCGCGTAGTTGAGTCCGCCGCGGACATGGCCGAGCAGCGAAGCGAGGAAGTCGACCATCGCCTTGGCCATGCCCGTCATCTCGACCAGATAGCCGAGGAACACGAACAGCGGCACGGCGAGCAGGATCAGCGAACTCATGCCCTCGTCCATGCGCCCGCTGACGACCTCGAGCGGCGTCGACGCAGTGGTCAGCAGGTAAGCGACCGTCGCGAGGCCGAAGCAGAATGCGATCGGAACGCCAAGCAGCACGCCCACACCGAGCAGCGCGGCGAAGAAGATCAGCAGGTTCCAGTTGCCGATCGCCACCAGCGCTGGCGCGCCGATCCACAGCAATCCCGCCAGCAGCGCCAGCGCCCCGCCGACTGCGAGCATCGTGCGCCA
>JAGXBK010000048.1 GCA_018971195.1 Betaproteobacteria bacterium | reverse complement strand
CGGAGAAGTCCGTAAAGTAGAAATAGCCCACGTACCAGGTTGCGGTGCGAAGCGGAGCCGGGAGTGCCTTGGCGTGCATGGAAGTCAGTGTATCAGGAACCGGCGGCGCCGCAACACGACCGGGTTCCGTGACGAGCATCCCCGGGGGTCGGTACCACGCGAGCAACACCCGCTGCGCGGAACAAATCCCACGTCGTCGCGGACTGGCCCGTCCTGAACGCGTCGCCCGGGCGACGGCGACCGGCTCACGAATGATGGCTGCGCCAGCTGTCGATCTCGCGCTCGATCGCCTCGGCGATGTAGCTGCGGATGAGCGCGCCGACCTGCCGGTTGATCGTGTCGACCAGCTCCGCGCTGGCCCGCTCGACGATCGGTTGCAGGCGCGCGCCGAGTTGCTCGCGCAGCCCGCTGTCGGTGAAGAGGTCGAGCCGCTGCAATACCTGCGAGCGGATCTCGTCGGCGAGTGCCTCCCAGTCGGAATTCGCGCCCGCGATCGCCGGGGCTGCCGCCGGCGGCGCCGCAGCTTCGTCTCCGGCCGGGGGGATCTCGAGGATGAATTCGTCGTCGGCCGGGCCGCGGCCGGCGGATGCCGCGGCCTCCTCCGGAACCAGCGGCTCCAGTATCTGGGCGCGCGCGGGCAAGCTCGAAATCTCGCCATCGTCCGCGAGCACGACGGCATCGGTCAGCACCGGCAGGTCGGCGAGCGTGTCCAGGGACATCGGGTCGGCGTCGATGATTAGCGTGTCCAGCGAGATCGGGGTGGCGTCGACGGCGAGCGCATCGGTCAGCGTCGGAACGCCGCGGCCTTCGCCGGTCAGCGTCGCATCCTCGCCGGCCAGCGTCTCAACCTCGCCGGTCAGCGTCGCATCCGCGCCGGACAGCGACGTATCGTTGCCGCCCTTGAATCTGCCGCGCCTGCGGTTGCGGCGCATCAGCGCATCTGCCTGTTGAAGGAGTTCGCGCGCCGACGGCATCTAGTCGCGGCTCGACAGCGAGAGGTTGTGCGTGCGCAGCTCGTAACCGCGTTCCCGGTAGTAGCGAAACCGCATGCGCCCGGCGATCACTTCGTCGTCGCGGGCGCCGACAATCTCGGCCAGGCGCTCGAACCGGCTGAAGAACGGCGGTGGCTCCGCATGCAGGTTGATCAGCACCCCCGCGGGCCCCGCGTGCTCCAGCGATTCATCGATCAGCACCGGGGTCTCGCCCGCCATCGGGCTCGCGAGGCGGCAATGCGGGATGAACGCGACCTGCGGTTCCTGCCACAGCAACCGGTCCAGCGCTGCGCTCGCCGCCGCATCGGGTGTCAGGACGCGCACCGAGCCGTGCTGGCGGTATGCCTTGACCACGAGCTTCGCCGCTGTGCGCAGAGGATCGTCGACGTGGGAGTAGAAATCGATCGCAGTCATCGCTCACGCGGCCGCTTCGTGGGCGAGGATCCAGGTCGCGAGCATGGGCACCGGCCGACCGGTGGCGCCCTTTTCCTTGCCTTCCTTCCATGCGGTGCCCGCGATGTCGAGGTGCGCCCAGTCGTATTTCTTGGCGAAGCGCGACAGGAAGCAGGCGGCGGTGATGCTGCCGCCGGCACGTCCCGCGACATTCGCGAAATCGGCGAAGTTGCTCGTGAGGCCCTCCTGGTAGTCTTCCCACAACGGGAGCTGCCAGCCGCGGTCGTAGGCGTCGTCGCCCGCGGCGAGCAGCGCGCGAGCGAGCGTATCGCTGTTGCTGAACAGCCCGCTGGCGACGTGACCGAGCGAAACGACCATGGCGCCGGTCAGCGTTGCGATGTCGACGACCGCCTCGGGCTCGTAGCGCTCGGCATAAGTCAACGCATCGGCGAGGATCAGGCGTCCCTCGGCGTCGGTGTTCAGTACCTCGACGGTCTGCCCGGACATCGTCTTGACGATGTCACCGGGCTTGGTCGCGCGGCCCGACGGCATGTTCTCGCAGGCCGGGATCAGGCCGACCAGGTTCAGCTTCGGCTTGAGCTCGGCGATCGTGCGAAACGCTCCCAGAACCGACGCGGCGCCGCACATGTCGAACTTCATCTGGTCCATGTCAGCGGCAGGTTTGATCGAGATGCCCCCGGTGTCGAACGTGATTCCCTTGCCCACCAGCACCAGCGGCTTCTGCTTCCTCTGCGACTGCTCGTACTCGAGGACGATGAAACGCGGGGGCTCGTCGCTGCCGTTGGTCACCGACAGGAAGGATCCCATCCCGAGCGCCTCGATCTGCGGACGCTCGAGCACGGTCACCTTGACGTCGGGGAATTGCCGCGCGAGCTCCTGTGCCCGTTCAGCCAGGTAGCGCGGTGTGCAGACGTTGCCGGGCAGGTTGCCGAGATCCTTGGCGAAATCCATGCCGTTCGCGATCGCGAGGCCGCGCGCGGCCGCCGCTTCGCCCGCGGCGAGATCGGAGCGCTGCGGAACCGACAGCGTCAGCTTGCGCAACGGGCGGCGGACCTCGGCCGGCTCGCTCTTCATCTGCTCGAACCGATAGACGGCGTCCATCGCGACGACGACCGCATGCTCGACGCGCCATGCCACTTCGCGGCGCTTGACCTTCTCCTCGGTCAGGTAGATGACCGCCTCGTAGGAGCCGGTTTCGTTCAGGAGCTTGACGGCGTTGCGGATTCCCTGGCGAAACTCCTTGTCGCGGAAATCCCGCTCCTTGCCGAGCCCGACCAGCAGCACGCGGTCGGCGAGCGTTCCGCGCACGTTGTGCAGCAGCAGCGTCGCGCCGAGCTTCCCTTCCATGTCGCCGCGCCGGATGATTTCGCTGATGTACCCGTTCGAAGCCCGGTCGATCAGTTCGGCCGACAGCGAGAGCTTGCGATTGTCGAACACGCCGACGACCACGCAGGCGCTGCGCTGCTTCTCGGGACTGCCGCTTTTTATGGTAAATTCCATCGCGCTCCTCGGATTTCGTCGCTGACGTTTTTGTGCTACGAGGCCCAGTCCTGCGCATTATCGGCAAAACGCCGTAAAAAAGTCAAAATTTTCCCGCCGTCATGATTTTCCGGCGCAGCCTGGTTCGCGAGCTGACGGCCACCGCGGTCGGCTTGTTCCTGATCCTCCTCGCCATTCTGTTCACCAATCTGGTGCTGCGGCTCCTGGCCCGCGCCGCGGGGGGCACCGTGGCGCCCGAAGGGATCCTGGCGCTGCTGGGATTCAACGCCCTCTTTTATTTCAATATCCTGCTGTCGGTCGCGCTGTTTTTGACCGTGCTGCTGACCCTTTCGCGCTGGTATCGCGACAGCGAGATGATTGTATGGTTTACGTCGGGCCTGTCGCTGGTCGACTGGCTGCGGCCGATACTGTTGTTCGCGGCGCCGTTCCTGGTCGCGATCATCGTGCTTTCGCTCTACCTGTCGCCCTGGGCCGAGCAGCGCAAGCTCGAGTTCGAGCAGCAATTGAAGTCGCGTGACGACATCTCGCTGGTGACGCCGGGGCTGTTCCGGGAGTTCCCTCGGGCCAACCTGGTCGTGTTCGTCCAGAGCGTCAATCCGCTCAACAACACGGTGCGCAACGTCTTCCTGCACAGCATCGAGGACAAGCAGGATTCGACGACGGTCGCGGCGCGCGGCAAGCTCGAGGACATGCCCAACGGCGACCGGTTCATCGTCCTCGAGCATGGGCGCCGCTACCAGGGGACGCCGGGCACCGCCGACTATCGCATCGTCGAGTTCGAGCGCCTCGGCCGGCGCATCGAGCCCAGCGAGGTCCGCGCAGTGCCGACGTCGACCAAGGCGCTGCCGACGCCCGCGCTCCTCGTCACCGACGACCGTGTCGATCGCGCCGAGCTTTTCTGGCGGATCTCGGTGCCCATCTCGGCGCTGGTGCTGACGCTGCTCGCGGTCCCGCTGGCCTATGTCAATCCGCGGATGGGGCGCTCGTTCAACTTCTTCGCGGCGATGTTCCTGTACATGCTCTACAGCAACTGCCTCAACATCGTGCAGAGCCTGATCGCCCAGGGGCGCCTCGATTTCTGGGTGGGACTCGTGCTTCCGCACGTCATCGCGCTGGCCGTCGTCGTCGTCCTCTTCCGCCACCAGCTCTCGGTCGCCGGGTTGTTCGCGCGCGCGCGCCGCCCCGCGGCACCCGAGGCCGCCTGACGCCGTCCCGATGAAGACGCTGCAGCGCTACATCGGTCGCGACGTTCTCCTGTCGACGCTGCTGATCTTCGTCGCGCTGCTCGCCCTGTTCGCCTTCTTCGACCTGATCCACGAGCTCGGCGACGTCGGGCGCGACAACTACACGATCAGCGCGGCGCTGCTGTACGTGATGCTCAACCTGCCGTCGCGGCTCTACGAGCTGTTCCCGGTCGCAGCGCTGATCGGCACGCTGTTCGCGATCGCCCAGCTCGTCGCGAACTCGGAATACACCGTGATGCGCGCATCGGGCATGTCGCTCGCGCGGGTCGTGTGGGCGGTGTTGCGGGTGGGCATCCCGCTTGCGCTGGCGACGTTCCTCGCCGGCGAATACGTGGCCCCCCCCGCCGAGCGCCTCGCGCAGACCGTCCGGTCGGCCGGCCACGGTGAAGGCGCGCAGGTGGTGGCGCAGCAGTTCACCTCGGGATTCTGGTTCAAGCAGGATCTGACCTTCGTCAACATCCGGACGGTGCTCGCCGACATGACGCTGCTCGGCGTGCGCATGTACGAGTTCGGTGACGACCTGCGCCTGAAGACCGTGAGAATCGCGCAGTCGGGCACGTTCATCGGTAACGGGCAATGGGAGCTCGAGGACGTCAGGACGACCGAGATCGGGGCCGACCAGACCCGCGTGAGCTCGGAGCCCACCTACGTCTGGAAGAGCGTGCTGCGGCCGTCGATCCTCGACGTGTACCAGGTCGCGCCGGAGCGGCTCGAACTCGGGGCGCTCTACGACAATATCCGGGTGCTGAGCAGGAATGCGCAGAAGACTTCGCGCTTCGAGATCGCGTTCTGGAACAAGATCTTCTATCCGGCGTCCGTGCTGGTGATGATGATCCTCGCACTGCCGTTCGCCCACTTCCAGCGCCGCCAGGGAGGGGTCGGCTTCCGCATCTTCGCCGGCACGATGATCGGGCTCGCGTTCTTCCTGCTCGGACGGCTGTTCTCGAACCTCGGCGTGCTCAACGACTGGCCGCCGATCTTTTCGGCGGTGTTCCCGCTCGCGTTCTTCACCGCGATTGCGATCGCGATGATGTGGTGGACCGAACGGCGGTAGCTAAAATCAGGGACGGACCAGAGAAAATCAGGGACGGACCACGTTTTTAAATCAGGGACGGACCACGTTTTTCGTCGTGGATCCGGCGTCCGGAGCGGATCGCGTGACGCCGACATTCGCCCGGATCCACGACGAAAATCGTGGTCCGTCCCTGATTTAAAAACGTGGTCCGTCCCTGATTTTCTCTGGTCCGTCCCTGATTGTCGGCGGATCGTCGCGCGGGTTACGCGCCTGCGGCCGGTGCGACGTTGGCGTACTTGTGCTGGCGCTCGCCCTTGACCCGGAACGACACGGTGCCATCGACCAGCGCGAACAGCGTATGGTCCTTGCCGACTCCGACGTTCTCGCCGGGATGGATCAGCGTGCCGCGCTGGCGGACGATGATGCCCCCGGCGCGGATGACTTCGCCACCGTAGACCTTGACGCCGAGGCGCTTCGATTCGGAATCGCGACCGTTCCTCGAGCTGCCGCCTGCCTTCTTGTGTGCCATGAGATTTGCCCCTTAGCCGACGATCGCGTCGATCTTGAGCTCGGTGTAGTTCTGCCGGTGCCCTTGATGCTTCTGGTAATGCTTGCGCCGGCGCATCTTGAAGATCCGGATCTTCTCGCCGCGACCCTGCGCGACGACGGTGGCCTTGACGGTCGCACCTTCGACCGTCGGCTTGCCGACGCGGACGCTTTCGCCCTCGCCGACCATCAGCACCTGATCCAGTACCACTTCCGCGCCCACGTCCGCCGGTATCTGTTCTACCTTGAGTTTTTCGCCGGGGGCAACCTTGTATTGCTTGCCGCCGGTTTTTACGACCGCGTACATGAGGAGACTCCTCTGGATTGCGTTTGATGCGCGTTCTGCGTTCGATTGCGCGCGCATGACCATGATTGCACTGCGCCCGCCGCGCATACGCTCATTGCGGCATGCCCACGTCAGGCAGCGGGAAAGCTTTGGATTATAACGTATTTTGTGCAAGCTCAGCAATCCGCCTGACCGACCGAGCGCCGGTAGACGGCCCTGGACGATCGGGCCGGCCGGGGCGGCCGGCGCGGGCGCATTCGGTTCTCCGGTAAAATGCCCAGTTTCCGGCCGCGCCGTAGCCGCGGCCGAGTGGAAGTGCGCCCTTTCCCCATCCCTCGCCACCCCGTGGCCCCCCTGGTGCCGTGACCGTCGGTTTCCTCAAGCCCGTCGTCGGCGACGACATGGCCGACGTCGACCGCGTGCTGCGCGAGAGCCTGTCCTCGGATGTCGTCCTGATCCGGCGCGTCGCCGACTACATCATCGGCGGCGGCGGCAAGCGCCTGCGCCCGGCCCTGCTGCTGCTTGCCGCGCGCGCCTGTGGCTACCGCGGACGCGATCACCACGTGCTCGCCGCCGTGGTCGAGATGATCCACACGGCGACGCTGCTTCATGACGACGTGGTCGACGAATCGGCGATGCGGCGTGGCAACGCGACCGCCAACGCGGCTTTCGGCAACCCGGCTTCGGTGCTGGTCGGCGACTTTCTCTACTCGCGGGCTTTCCAGCTGATGGTGGAGGTGGACCGGATGCGCGTGCTCGCGATCGTCGCCGACGCGACCAACACCATCGCCGAAGGCGAGGTGATGCAGCTGATGCACGCGGGCGACGCCGAGCTCGACGAGCGGGCCTACCTCGCGGTGATCGAGCGCAAGACGGCGAAGCTGTTCGAAGCGGCAGGGCGCCTTGGCGCCGTCCTCGGCGACGCGGAGCCGGCTCACGAGGATGCGCTCGCGCGCTACGGCAGGCATCTGGGGATCGCTTTCCAGATGATGGACGATGTCCTCGATTATTCGGGACATACGGCCGAAATCGGCAAGAACCTCGGCGACGATCTCGCGGAAGGCAAGATGACACTGCCGCTGATCCGCGCGCTGGCCGTGGGCTCGGCCGCCGAGGCGAGTCTGATTCGCCATGCGGTTTGCGGCGGCGGCCTGACCGATTTCGAGCCGGTCGTCGCCGCCCTGGAGCGCTGCGGCGCCCTGGCCTACGCGCGCAAGCGCGCGGAAGCCGAGGCGACGGCCGCCGCATCGTGCCTCGACGGCTTGCCTTCGACGCCGGCGTCCGCCACTCTGCTACAATTATCGACTTTCGCGACGCAGCGTACGTACTGAAACGGCACGTGCGATTCCCGGGCGTCGCGCGCAGCATTCGGCAGCGCGCAGCATGCGCCCGCGCCCGCCGGCGAGTTTCGGCAGCAATCGGGGTGTAGCTTAGCCTGGTAGAGCGCTACGTTCGGGACGTAGAGGCCGGAGGTTCGAATCCTCTCACCCCGACCAGATTCCGGCCTTGCATCACTGCTTCGGACACCTGGGGAAGCGGTGCCAAGCAGCCCCTGACCCTAGACACCGTTCGGCGACAATTCTGCGACAACGGCTGCCGCAGTGCTGACGCCGCCGTTCCGTGCTGAAACCGTCGGCCTGGGCGATCCGCCGACGATCATGCTGCTGCCGTCATGCGGGGAGAAATCGGGGAGACTGAAACCCCGCGTGCGAAACAATGTCAGGCAGGCATCGACGACTGCAGCATCATAGAGCGTTCCCCTGCCCCGCTCGATTTCCTGCAGCGTCACGTCGAGGCCCCGCGTAGGCCGATAGGGGCGATGCGAGGCCATTGCCTCAACGACGTCGGCTACGGCGATGATTCTCGATTCCAGGAGAATTTCGTCGCCCTTCAATCCCTGCGGATAGCCGGACCCATCGCAGCGCTCGTGGTGCTGCCACACGACGGTCGCAATCGGCCATGGAAACGCGACGTCTTTGAGGATATCGTAGCCCGCCTGGGCATGCCCTTTGACCAGCGCATATTCGACGGGCGTGAGCTTTCCGGGCTTCGACAGGATTTCGGCAGGCACGCTGACTTTTCCAAGGTCATGCACGACCGCTGCCAGGTAGAGACCTTGCAGCGCGTCCTCGCTCAAGCCCATTTCCTCGCCAATGGCGACAGCGATGCGCGCGACGCGCTTCTGATGTCCCGCCGTATAGGCATCACGAAGCTCGACGGTCGCCGCGATGACCTCGATAGTATTCTCGAGGCTCTTCCGCAAAATCGCTTCGTGGTGCTGGTGCGCATGCGCCATGCGGTCGCGCTCGGCGACAGTGCGCAGCGCCATGAGGCCGTAGGCGAGGGTGTTGGCAAGCTCCTCCATCAGCTCGATTTCGGCGGCATCGAAGGCATTCGGCTCGGCCGCGTAGAGGCTGAGAACACCAAACGGCTGCTCGCCATGCATCAGGGGAAGCGCCAGATTGGAGCCAAACCCTCTGGCAACGGCCGCCGTGCGCCACGAGCCGAAGCTCGCATCGGACGCGATGTTTTGCGCGAGCTGCGTGGCCCCGGTGCGAACTGCGCGCGCCGCCGGTACCTGTCCCTCCTCGGTATCGGTCCACGTCGCAGGCGCCCGATTGAAGTAACCTTGCTCGGCGCCCGCCCACGCGACCGGGACCAGCGGCTTCCCTTGCCCGCCCTGCGCCATGGCAACGACCACCAATCGGTATCCCCCGACATCCACAAAAATTTCGCAGATTTTGTGAAGCAGGGCGTTTTCCTCGCGCGCGCGGACCACCGCGATGGTAGCCGCCGACAATGTCTCGAGTGCGCGGTTGTTGCTTCGAAGCAATGCCTCATCCAGCCGGCGCTTCGTGATGTCCTTGAACACGCCGAGTTTGCGTAGAGGTCGACCCGTGGCATCACGCGTGATTTGCGAATGGCCCTCGACCCAGTGCACGGTCCCGTCCGGCCGTACCACGCGAAACTCAAATTGCCCCGGCGAGGCCGCGCTCCATTCATCCCGCATGGCTTCGGTAAAAGCGGGGCGCTCCTCCGGATGTACTGCACTCAGGCAATCCTCCAGCCGAAGGGCCGGGGTATCCGCGGCAAGCCCGAATATTCGATTGACGCCTTCGGTAGACGAGCACGCGCGGGTGGCGAAGTCGATGCTCCATGCACCCATGCTCGCGGTGCTCATGGCAAGGCGAAGCTGCTCCTCGCTCTTTCGAATCCGTGCGTCGCGTGCCTTATGTGCGGTGACATCCCGAACCGTGACGGCAACGCCGCCCTCGATGGGAACGACCTGCTGCTTGAACCATCGCGTGCCGCGAGCGCGCGATGGCAGGGCGAACTCGCCTTCGAAAGGCTTGCCGGTAGCCGCGACGCGCGCATAGGTCTCGAGCCAGGCGCTCCGTTCCGCCTCCGGAATCAATCGGGAGAGCGCTATTGGCGTGGCTGCATCGGTGTCCGCGTGGACGCGCCGCGCTGCGCGCAGGTGACGCGCAGCGCGCGAATTCATGTCGACGACGGAGAAATCGACGTAGTTTCCCGCCGGGTCTCGCTCGCCGCGCAGCAGGAACAGCGCATCGAGGCTCGCTTCCGCGGCTGCCCGGAAGTAGTCGCCCGCCCTCCTGGCACGCAGTTCGAGGCGGACCTGTTCAGCGCGCTGGCGCAGCGCGCCAAGGCTTGACGCAAGCGCCACCGCGACCTCGATCATGAGCGCGGCCTCCTGCGCCGCGAATCCATCGCTCTCGCGCGACGCGATGGTGAGCACGCCGACTATGGCTTCGTTGAGGCGGAGCGGCAGGGAGATTAACGCGCTGTCCCGCGACGAATGGGCAGTCGGGCGCTCGGCGGGCACATTCGGCATTGGCGTCACATCGTTCGCGACGACCGCCGAGCGTCGCTGCATCGCCGCGGAGGCCAAACGAAGTTCGCGCTCCGGCACGGGCGGAAGGCCGGCAGTGGACCCGGGCGTCGGAATGCCGTCACCCCAGCCAGCGACAGGCGCAAGGCCCGTCGGGGTGTCGCTCGCAGGATAGGCAACCGACGCGCGTTCATAACCGCCCTGCTCCACCAGGGCGCGACACATGTCGACCAGCATTCGATGCTCATCGTCCGCCGTCGGGGCAAGGTTCCATGCGGACAGCACTTTCACCGCGCGCGCCGCCAACGCCGCGTCCCGATGTTTGACTTCGAGCGTGCGCGCCATGTCATCGACCGCACGCTCCAGTTCCCCCAGCTCGTCCCGGGTGTACGCAAGGCCCGTACGTGCGTTCAGGTCGCCGCGTGCGACCCTTCGGGCGACATTCGATAGCGTCGCCAAAGGGCGAAGCAGGATGTGTTCTCCCGCAACCCACGCGCCGGCGAATATCAGTCCGAGCAGGGCCGCGGCTGCGGCGACGGTCCGCGCGATTTCCCGGTCCGCGCCCACGGTCGCGCGAACTTCCGGGACGCCCACCCACAGGACCGCGGGTGGTCCGGCGCCAAGCTGGACTCTGGCGAGCCCGAAAATGGCAGTCGCGCCATCGAGATCCGGACCGACCAGTGTCGTATCGCTGGGATGCGCCGCAAGCGAGATGAAAAACGGCGTCTTCGATAGGTCCTTGCCGAGCCACCCAGCGGGGTCGGGATGCATGGCAAGCACCACTCCGCGGCTGTCGACAAGTCCTACGCTCGGTCGCCGAATGTCATCGACAACCCTGAGCTCGTGTTCGAACCGCGCCAGGTCCAATGACACGACCACGACGGCCTGTACGCGCCCGCTCGCGTCGCGTTCTGCGCGGGCAAACAGCAGCCTCGGAGCGCCATTGCGCGTGCTCTCGACGGTCGCGGCGACGACCGCCGGGGACGCTATCGCCTTCTGGAAATACGGCCGAGAGCTCGGGTCTGCCTGCATACCGCCGCCTGCCGAATCGCAGAGCACTGTGCCGTCCGGGAGCACCACGTCGATTTCGTCGATGAGCGGTTCCTCGCCCACCTCGCGCTTGAATGCCTGATTGCAGGCTTGCGACGCGCTAGCCCGGTCGAGCGACCTGGCCGGGCCCACAAATGCCGCCAGCGGCTCGGCCAACTCGAAGCCGTGGTTCTGCTGGGACGCCAGCATGCGTGCCCCGCGGGCGAGGGTCCCGCGTACCGCATCGAGGTGCTCGCCGCGTTCAATCAGTTCATGGGTGCCGAAGGTCGCGACTATCGCGGCAAATACGATGCCCGCGAGCAGTAGAGCCCGCTTTCTCAGGCCAAGTCCGACGTGAGGGACAGGTGCCAATTTCAGGAGGTACGCTCTTGCAGGTGTAGGGGATGCGCGACCGCCGACCGCCAACCGTCGGCTTGATGCATAAGTCGCGCCAAGACCCTCGGGCACGCAGTGGATGGATGCCTATGCGTCCCGCGCTCCCGCCGCGGAAGGTATGCCTTCGACGGAAACAGGGTTGAGCCAGGCCGTCGGGTTCCCGGGGCCGGCAATTGATGTCAAGTGCAGGTTGTACTGCTCAGGTAGTGCGGATACGCCCGCGCACTGCTCCGTGCCAGGGCGTAGATGCGGCGTTGACCGGTAGCAGGGCACGGTGCGTCGACGTCACCCTGCCCTGCAGCGCGGTCAGGTCAACTTGTTTCGATTAAGGGAGCACAACCGCACGGCCTGTCGCTGACGCTCCATCGGTGGCGAATCCGGTCACGAAGATGTCGGGTTCATGTCGAACCGCTGCCGGAAATCGCTGCGGAAAGGCGCGCACTTCGCCGCATGATGCAAGTGGAGGCGGGGCCTGCGTATGAGGCCGGCTGCGCTTCAGTTGTTGACGTCGAGCACCGCAGCGAAGTGAAGCGACCCGGTGCATCCGCCTCCCGTACCCCCTGTCCAGTGGCCTTCGATCCCCTGGCCGGTCGGGTGCAACGCATCGATCGTCGTGGCGTGCGAATTCCCTCCGCAGGTCGCCTGGCCATTGAGTTGATAGAGCCGGCCGAGATGCGTAAGGGGTCCCGACACCGTGCAGACGATGCCATTGTGAACTGGGTCGGTGAAGGCGAAGGCCAGTGTGGCCGACTGGTCGCCGACCTGCGCGACCGTAAGGTTGCCGCTGGCGCGGAAGGCGGGCTCGTTGTGCGTCGGATCGGTGCAGCCGGAGATCGCTCCTGCCACGGACGTCGAGTAGGTGCCCGATAGCACGTACGGCGTCAACGTTTCGCGCTGGATCGACTTCGTTACGGTACCGGCGCCGTTCACCGTGTAGGTGAGCATGGCGTGATAGCTATCGGTCGGCCTGAACGATACCGTCCCGGCTGCATTGATCTTGTAGCCCTGCCAGGGATTGGCAAAGTAGGTTCCCGTGGTCGCGTAGAGCGGCCCGGCATAGTTTCCCGTTCCGTCATCGCTGAGCAGCGCGGTGTACCAGATCGGCTTTCCATCGGCCCCATAGATGTAAAAGGCAAGGAACTGGGTCGTGTCGCTTTGCACCAGGAAGACACCCCATCCCGGTTCGGATGGATCGAAGTAGACATCGGTATATTCGCGGGCATCGGCGCGCAGCGCAGCGAACACGACCAGCGCGACGAGAAGAACGAGCCGTTTCAGCATGGCAGCCTCCGTGTGTGTGGAATGAACTGAAATCCAGGCGCGTTGCCTGCGGACCCTCGTGACCCGAATGCATCCGGCACGGGGCTCAGTCGCCGCGTCCGGCTGCACCGGGCGGCTTCAATACGCGCTGCTCCGATTTCGTCGCGCCGACGATCTCGATTCCGAGGCGGCCCTGGACGCTATCCAGGGGTAGAGCCACGCTGAAGTCCACCAGGCCGGGCAATCCCGAGGCCGCCAGGCGCCCCACGAGCTCGATCATCCAGAAGTCGGGCATTTCGCGATAGGCCAGTGGTTCGAGCGTCACGCAAAGATCCACCCAGGGCTTGATTCCGGACACCAGCAGTAACCGGCCGCCGCCGGTTCGTGTTGCCTCACGAACTTCGACCCAATCGAAGTCGACACGCCTGCACGTCTGGGCACAGGGCAGCGACTCGAAGGGACCGTACAGCGCTCCCATTGGACCTTTACGCTCGATGCAGTCCTGGCAAGTGCCAGCATGTGCGTGCCGGACTATTATTGATGTCGGCCAGCGGCCAGAACAGGGCCGCGGGGTATCCAAACGGTTGCAACGGCGTTCCGGAGCGAGACCCGATGCGCGACGGCGACCACATTAGGCAGGAGGCTCTCGCGGCCGAGCTCGACCGGATCTGCGAGAGTCCGGCATTCCGCCACTCTCTGCGGCATCAGCAGTTCCTGCGCCATTTGCTCGAGTGCAAGCTCGCGGGCCGGTTTGCCGAACTGCGGGAAATGCCCCTCGGCATCGACTTCTTTCACCGCCCGGCAAGCACCTACGATCCGAAGAGCGATCCAGTCGTGCGGGTCGAGGCAGGTCGCTTGCGCCAGCGCCTCGACCGCTATTACCACGGCGAGGGCGCGACGGCACCGTTCGAAATCCTCCTCGACAAGGGAAGCTACGTGCCGGTGCTGCGCGTGCGCGCAGCAGCCGCGGTGGCCATCGGCGCACAGCCTTCCTTGGTTGTCCTTCCGATCCCCCCGGCGACATCCGGGGCGCTTGATCGGCGCTCCGCGGCGGGTTTCACGGAGGAGATAGCGCAGACGTTGTCGCGCTTGCCGCAGCTGCGGGTCTTCGGCCCCGACTCCTTGGCCTCGGACATTGCCGCTTCGAGCGCGGAAGTTCGAGAGCGGCTGAAGGTCGAGTGGATCGTGCGCGGACGGTGGCTCGACGATCGGGAACGAACGCTGTTGCTCGAACTCATTCGCGCGGCGAGTGGCGACACGCTGATGGCTCTACGCATCGACACCGCGGCTGCCGACGCGCTGACGGTTCATCACAGCATGCGTACCGCGATGCTCCACCATTTCGTGCCGCTGCTTGCGACGCGCGAGGGCGAAGACATGCTCGCAGCGAGCCGCCTGCGACCAGTCGCAACGACGCACGATCTCGCGGCCTTCGATCTCTATCAGCGGGCTCGCTACCTGCTGAAGCAGCGGAATCAGACGCTGCTCGCGAAGGCGATCGAGCACCTCGAGACGGCCGTTCGCGCGGACCCCTGCTTCAGCGCTGCGTGGGCGGAACTTGCCAGCGCTTACGTCAGTCGGCGCCAACTCGTATTCGACGTCGCACAGCGCGACCCGGGCCCGGCGAGGCGGGCGGCGGAGCGCGCCATCGAGCTCGATCCCGCCGCAGGGACTGCCTATGCGATTCTTGCCGGACTCGCGTACGCGTCTGATTTCGACTGGCCCCATGCGGCTCGGCTGTTCGAGCGCGCCCTCGCCGCCGCGCCACGCGACGCGAACGTGCGCTGCGCCTTCGCGACTTTCCTCATGTACAGCGCGCGCTTCGACGAGTCGTTACGCGAATACGACGTAGTCCAGGCGCTGGATCCGCTCGATCCCGCCATCCGCTGCCACAAGGGCGCTCTGTACTTCTACTGGCGGAGCTACGATCGCGCCGAGACGTTGCTCACGCAGGCGATCGAATTGAGTCCGCACGACGTGTATGCGCGGCTGCTGTTGGCCGACACCTATGCGCAGTCGGGGCGTCCCGAGGAGAGCCTCGAAGCTTCGCGCCAGCTTGCCGCGATCGCACCGGACTATGCCAATTCATATGTCTACCAGGCGCGCGCGCTGCAAATGCTGCAGCGAGATGAAGACGCGGCAGCGATCATGGTTCGGGCGCGCGCGCATTTCGGCGACACTGCCATCACCGAGTACGAAGAGGCGATGCTCCACGTTGCCGGCGGTAACGCCGAGAGCGCCCTCGGGTGCCTGGAGCGTCATGCGCTTCGCAAAGCCAACGGTGCGCACTGCATCGTAATCGATCCGACGTTCGCACCCCTGCATCGCGACCCGCGCTGGCGGTCGATGCTCGAACGGGTCGGGCTGCCCGATTTTTCCTCGCGCCTCTGAAGGTTGCCGTGCGTGCGGGCACGTGTTGCCGACGGTAGACATTAAGATTCCCCTAAGTCGACTCGTGGAGGCTTCGGGGGCCAGCATTTCGTGGCGCCCCAGCTGTCGGCGTTCGCCCGACTCGGGAACCTCCGGAGACGAATCAGTGGAAACGAAGCGAAGCGAAGCCGCGTTACGGATGTTGAACAAGGTGCCGGAAGTCACGATCTATTTCTGGGTCATCAAGATCATGGCGACCACCGTAGGTGAAACGGCCGCCGATTTCCTGTCAGTCAAGTTGAAATTGGGTCTGAGTGTCACTTCGTATGTCATGGGCGCCTTGCTTCTGATCGCGCTCCTGGCCCAGGTTCGGTCGAAGAAGTACGTTCCCTGGATTTACTGGATCACCGTCGTCCTGATAAGCGTCGTCGGAACGCTCATCACCGATAACCTGGTGGATAACTTCGGAGTTCCGCTGACGGTGACGACTGCGGTGTTCAGCGTCGCGTTGCTCGTGACGTTCGCGGCCTGGTACACGAGCGAGAAGACTCTGTCCGTTCACACGATCTGCACCACCCGACGGGAGCTTTTCTATTGGGCGGCGATCCTGTTCACCTTTGCGCTCGGCACTGCGGCGGGTGATCTCACGGCAGAACGCCTGGGCGTCGGCTACGCAAATTCGGCCACGATCTTTGGCGCAGCGATCGCACTGGTGACGCTGGCCCGCTACTACCTGAGGATGGATGCGATCCTGGCCTTCTGGACCGCCTACGTCCTTACGCGCCCGCTGGGAGCGTCGCTCGGCGACCTGTTCTCGCAACCGACGGGCAATGGGGGACTGGGGCTCGGGACGGTCGTCACCAGCGCAATCTTTCTCGTGACGATCCTGGGCCTGGTCGCTTACATGACCCTCGGCGAGCGAAATGGAACCGCGGCCAGGAAGTCGGCATAAGCCTCATCGAGGTCGCTTGCGTGACGCAGAGCCAGACTCCTGCCCTGTTGCGTCAAGGACGTTGTCGCGAGATATTGCAACTCATAATCTGTCCGATATCCGGTTGTCTGCCCCCACGACACAATCGATGACATGACGCCCGCGCCCGGAGAAGGTCGATGGACACTGATGGCCGTCGGGCTCGTCTCGGTCGCGCTCGCGGCCGTGCTTGCCTTGCACCTCACGCTGGCGCTTGTCGCTGCGATGCTGATTTACACGCTGGGACGTCGGTTGACCGAATGGCTGGAACGACGTACGCACCTGCGCCAAGCCGCGGCGTTGAGCGTCGCGATCCTGATTGCGCTGATCGTGAGCGCCGGAAGCATCATCGTCGAGCGCACCGCCGAAGCCGCGGCGGCGGGCGCAGGCTACGAGGGGATCGTCAACCAGATGGCCACGGCGCTGGACCAGCTCCGGACGACGCTTCCGCCATGGCTCGCAGCCCATGTGCCCCTTTCACTGGATGCGCTGCGCGTGACCGCCGTGGCATGGTTGCGCAACAACGCGGCCCAGGTCCAGCTATGGGGACAGAACACGCTGCGCGGCATCGCCTATGTCCTCGCGGGCGCTGTCATCGGTGCGCTGTCCGTCATCCAGGCACCTATGGGAAAGTCCAACGACGCGCCGGGAACGCCCTGGCTTTGCGCACTCGCCACCCGGTTTTCCCTCTTCGAGCAAAGTTTCGGAGCCGTTGTATTCGCCCAACTCCGGATTGCGGCCGTCAACACGGTCCTGACCGGCATTTATCTGTTGGTCGTGCTGCCGGCAATCGGCTCGCCCCTGCCGCTGGCCTTCACGCTGGTGGTATTCACTTTCGTGGCCAGCCTGATTCCGGTGGTCGGAAACCTGGTGTCGAATACGGTGATCGTCGTCGTCAGCCTGACCCGGGGCCTTTGGATCACCACGCTCTCCTTCGGCTTTCTTGTCGCCATTCACAAGCTCGAATATTTTCTCAATGCGCAGATTGTCGGTCGCCGGATCCAGACCAAGGCGTTCGAATTGCTCGCGATCATGCTGCTGTTCGAGGCCCTGTTCGGCCTGGCGGGGCTGGTGATGGCCCCGATCTGCTATGCGTATGCAAAGGCGGAGCTGCGACTTGCCGGTTGGCTGTGACCGTCAACGCCCGTTACTCGCTGACTGGGCGTTCGACACCGGGAACCGCAGTGTCACGAGCAGTCCACCCAGGCGGCGCGATTCATCGAGGCTGATGCTCGCATGGTGCCGGCGTGCGATGCTCTGGACGATCGCAAGTCCGAGCCCGCTGCCCGGAGCGACGCTGCCTCCAACCACCCTGTAAAAGCGATCGAAAACCCGGCGGCGCTCTTCCGCGGGGATCCCCGGCCCGCTGTCCGCGATTTCGACGACAGGCGACCGGTCCGCGATGCGAATCGCAACGTCGATCGTGCCGCCATGGGGCGTGTACTTGATCGCGTTTTCGAGAAGATTGCGCAACAGAATCCGCAGGGACTCCGGCTCGCCGGCGACCGAGACGGCTTCGGACTCGCTGATCCCCAGGTCGATGTGCCGCTCGTGCGCTGCCGCGAGCACGTCGCCGATCGCCAGGGATGCGACGGCCCGCAAATCGACCGGTGTCGTGCCCACCGGATCCACGGCGGCGTCCTGCCTTGCGAGCACCAGCATCTGATCGACGAGGCGGCCCATTCGATCGATGCCCCCGATCAGGCGCCGAGCCGCCACCGCTCGCGCCTCGGGATCCATCGCGCGCTGCATGCTTTGCACCTGCAGACGCAACGCCGCCAGAGGCGATCGCAGCTCGTGTGCCGCGTCGGCGACGAAGCTTTGCTGCGCGGCGAAGGCTGCGGCGAGCCGCTCAAACAGCAGATTGATCTCATCCACCAACGGGCGCACTTCATCGGGGATGTCGGTCGCGGTGAGCGGGGACAGATCCTCCGCAGCGCGACGCGCGATCTGCTCGCGGGCGCGCAGCAGCGGGCGCGTCGACCGCGACACGACCCACCAGACGGCGAGCATGAGTATGGGCGCGAACAACATGACGGGCCCCACGATGCGCAGAACGAGGCTTCCCGCAAGCTCCTGCCGGGCCGACAAGTCCTGGGCGACCTGGATGACCTGCGTCGATGTCCGCGTCGAGAACACCCGATACCGCGTGCCATTCACTGTGACGTCGGAAAATCCCGGCGCAGTCTGCAGCGGCAGCTCGACCCGCTCGCTGGACGCAAGTTCCGGGGTTCCGTCCAGGGACCAGATCTGAATGACGAAATCGAAGTCCGCTTCGTCAACGGCATGCGCGAGGTGCCGAGGCAGAGGACCTGGCGGCAGCCCGCCGCGCAATGCCAGCGCGATCTGCTGCATGTGATAGTCGAAGATCCCGTCGGCTTCCGAGCTCGCCGCGTAATACGCGATGGCTCCCTGGACCAGCGCTGCCAGCGCGACCGCGATCAGCAGCAGCCAGAGCAGCCGTCCCCGCATCGAGTACGTCCGGGGCGCCGGCGGGGGGCCCGCCATGGTCAGGCTTTCGGGACGAGGTACCCGACCCCGCGCACGTTCTGGATCAGCTTCGAGCCCAGCTTCCTGCGCAGGCCATGAATATAGACCTCGACCGCGTTGCTGCTGACGTCATCCTTCCAGCTGTAGAGCTTCTCCTCGAGCTGGGCGCGCGACAGGATCAACCCCGGTCGTGCCAGCAACGGCTCCAGCACCGCCCATTCGCGCGCGGAGAGGATGACGGGCGCGCCGTCGACGGTCACTTCCTTGGTCGCCGGGTTGATCGTCACATTTCCGTACTCGTAGACGGGCTCGGCCCGTCCGGACGCTCGACGAAGGTGGGCACGGATGCGGGCCAGCAATTCGTCGATATCGTAGGGCTTGACCACGTAATCGTCGGCACCGGCGTCGAGTCCCGCGATCCGCTGTTCCACGGCATCGCGCGCGGTCGCGATCAACACCGGCATGCGCTGCTTCCGCGCCCGCATCGATCGCAGCACGTCCAGTCCGTCCTTCTTCGGCAGGCCCAGATCGAGCACGACCAGATCATAGGTCTGGGCGAGCACGGCGGCGTCCGCCATCGCGCCGTCCTTGACCCAATCCACCGCGAAGCCTTCGCTGCGCAGGGTCTCCAGCACGACCTCGCCGATCATCAGGTCGTCTTCTACCAGCAGCAGTCGCATCGATGGAGCGCGCCTATAGGGAGGAGCAGCTATCTTCCGGCCCCGGCGACGAGCCGTGCACGCGCATCGGCACGATCAGTCCCAAGGGCCTCTCTCCGATTCCATCGTACTCCCCGATAGTTAGGCAGCGCTTAACCTCCGGCACTTGCAGGATCGCGCTCGCCAATGCGTAGACGCAAGAAAGGAACTTCCTTACCATAAGGAACTTCCTTACAACGGTGCGAAGCTCGGAACATGATCATCAGCAAGCTGACCACCAAGGCGCAGACCACGATTCCCCAGTCCGTCCGCGCCGCATTGCACCTCGAACCCGGTGACGAGCTGATGTACGAAATCGCCGATCGGCGGGTGATCCTGACCAAGGCGCGCACAGGCGGCAAGATCGATGACCCGTTCCGCACGTTTTCCGAATGGAGCTCCGAAGCCGACGCAGAGGCCTATGCCAAGCTTTAGGAAGGGAGACGTCATCAAGGTGCCGTTCCCCTATGGCGATCGTCCGACGCGGCAATCGCGCCCGGCGTTGGTCGTATCGTCTGGCGACCTCGAGAATGCACACAGCCTTTTCTGGGTGGTAATGATCACCAGCGCACAGAACCGAGGCTGGCCCCGCGACGTGCCAGTGAACGATCTCGCTGCCGCGGGTTTGCCGGTTCCCTCCGTCATCCGGACCGCAAAAATCGCAACCATCGAAGCGGCCGACGCGGCACGACTGGGGCGAATCACTCCCGCACTGTACCGCCACGTCGCCCGGCATCTTTCGGGCGTGCTGGGCCTGGGCGCGGCGCGTTCCTGAATCGGCACGGGCGATGCGCGGCGATTCAGATACGGGCGCGAATCCGGACGCGGCGGCGGGTGGTGCACGGGCGGTGGCGGCAGCCCACACGCCGATGATGCAGCAATACCTGCGGTTCAAGGGGGAGCATCCCGACCGCCTGCTGTTCTACCGGATGGGCGATTTCTACGAGCTGTTCTACGCCGACGCCGAGCGGGCGTCCCGCGTACTCGACATCACGCTGACCGCGCGCGGCCAGTCGGCGGGGGCCCCGATCCCGATGGCCGGGGTCCCGTATCACGCGCTGGAGCAGCACCTGCAGCGCCTGCTCGCGCGCGGCGAGAGCGCGGTGATCGTCGACCAGGTCGGCGATCCTGCGGCCTCCAAGGGCCTGGTCGAACGCAGGATCACCCGCGTCGTCACGCCCGGTACCCTGACCGACTCGGGGCTCCTCGACGCCCGGCGCGACGCGCCGCTGGCGGCGATCTGCCGCGAAGGCGAGCGCGCCGGCATCGCGTGGCTCAACCTGGCCTCGGGGCGCCTGACGCTGACCGACGTCGCGGCGAGCGACGAGGTGGCGACGCTGGAGCGCGTCGACCCCGCCGAGCTGCTGCTGCCGGAGGACATGGCGGCACCGAGTTGGCGCGGGGCCGCACCGCCGACGCATGCGCTGCCCGGCTGGCAATTCGACGCGGCGCAGGGCGAGCGCAGCTTGACGCGGCAACTGGGAACCCTCGACCTCGCCGGCTTCGGCGCCGCGGACGCGCCGCTGGCGGTGCGCGCCGCCGGCGCGCTGGTCGAGTATGCGAGTGCCACCCAGCAGGCCAGCCTCGCCCACGTCCGCACG
>JAGXBK010000203.1 GCA_018971195.1 Betaproteobacteria bacterium | reverse complement strand
GTCAACCTGACCGACACGCCGCTGGGCGGCGTTCGCGCAACCTGGAAGGCCATCGAAGACTACACGCTCGCGGCACTGCTGGTGTTGCTGCTGTCGCCGCTGCTCGCGCTGATCGCGATCGCCATCAAGGTCTCCTCCAGCGGACCGGTGCTCTACCGGCAGGAACGCGTCACCTGGAACGGGCGGCGGTTCACGATGTACAAGTTCCGCAGCATGTCGGCCGACGCCGAGGCACTGAGCGGACCCGTCTGGTCGAGCCACGGCGAGCCGCGCGCGACGCCCGTCGGTGCGCTCCTGCGGCGTTTCGGCCTCGATGAGCTGCCCCAGCTCGTCAACGTCCTCCGCGGCGAGATGTCCCTCGTGGGTCCGCGTCCCGAGCGGCCCGAATTCGTCACCCGGTTCCGCGACACGGTTCCCGGCTACATGCAGAAGCACCTCGTGAAGGCGGGCATCACGGGCTGGGCCCAGGTCAACGACCTGCGCGGGGACAGCGATCTCGCGCTGCGCATACAATACGATCTCTACTATGTCGAGCATTGGTCGCCCTGGTTCGACCTGCGGATCCTCGCACTGACGCTTTGGCACATCCTGACAACCCGCAACGCGCATTGATCCCTGACGCGAGCGGGGAGTCCGCGCTCCCCGAGTTCCTGAAGGCGCGCACCGTGGCGTTGGTGTTCGCGGCGTCGCTCGTCGCCTGCCTCGTCGGCTACCTCGCACTCGCCACGCCAGGACACTGGTTCTCGTCCACTCCCGACCTCGGCTACGGCGTGAAGGCGCTGCGGCTCGCCCGGGGCGTGGCGGCGCCTGCGCGTGACGCGGTCGTGATCACGCGCGCGGCCGAGGACGGCAACGCGGTCGTGTCGGTCGAGACCGATTTTCCGGCGGCGAGCTACGCGCAGGTCGTGTGGATCGCACGCGCAATCCCGCCCGACGTCCACGCTGCGCTCCTCTGGCGCACCGACGTCGAGCCTTCCCGCCTCAACACGCTTCCGATTTCGATCGAGTCCGGGCAGCCTGCCCCCGTCGACCTGCGCAACGATTCGCACTGGATCGGCCGCATCAAGGGCCTGGCGCTGGCGCTGCATGGCCCGCTCGCGAATGCCGTCACCGTGCGGGGCGTGATCGCGAGACCCGCCAGCGTGATGGAAACGCTCGTCGATCGTTTCCGCGAATGGACGATGTACACGCCATGGAACGGTTCGTCGATCAACACGGTCACCGGCGGCGCCGATTCCCAGGGTCTTCCGCTGCCGCTGCTGCTCGCGGCCGCCATCGTGCTGGCCGCAGGCCCGCTGTTCGTCATCGCGCGGCACCGTGCTGCCGCGACGCGCGCCGCTACGGGAGCCGCCGTGATCGCGATCACGCTCGGAGCGTGGCTCGTCCTCGACCTGCGCTGGAGCGCGCAACTGCTGCGGCAAGTCGGGGAAACTGCGCAGCAATTCGCGGGCAAGGACTGGCGCGAGCGGCATCTGGCGGCCGACGATGGGGCGCTGTTCGCGTTCATCGACAAGGTGCGCAGCTTGCTGCCGGACCGGCAGGTCCGTGTATTCGTGGTCGCCGATGCCGATTACCTCCGCGCGCGCGCCGTCTACCATCTCTACCCGTACAACGCCTGGTACGTGCCGGCGCAGAACCTGCTGCCTCCGGTGGACAGGCTGCACCCGGGAGACTGGATCGTGGTGTACCAGCGCCGCGGCGTGCAATACGACGCCGCGGCGCGCCGCCTGCGCTGGGATGGCGGGGCGACGGTCGCGGCCGATCTCAAGCTGGCCGACCATGGCGGCGCGCTGTTCGAGGTCCAGTGACAGGAAGCATGCGAGCGGTACGATGATCGATGCGCTGCGCCTTGCCGCCGGCTGGGCCCTGCCGTGGCTGTTGGGCATCGCGCTGGTCGCGTCGCTGCGGGGCCGCGCCGACCGCGCGCAGCCGGCGGGCGAGGCCGCATGGACCGTCGGCTGCGGATTCTTCGTCGGCGCCTTCGTGCTGACGCTGTGGATGCGCGCGCTGTCGATGCTCGGCCTGCGCTTCTCGGTTGCCGCAGTGTCCCTGCCGCTCGCCGTGGCCGCGCTCGCGCTGGGAGCCCTCGCATGGCGTGGGCAGCGCAGATCGAACCCGTTGCGCGCGCCGGGTGAATCGCCCCGCGCGCCCGCATCCCGCGCAGTGCGCGTCCTGTGGCTCGGCATCGCGGGTTGGATGGCGCTGCGCTTCGTCCTGCTGCTGCTCGAAGTGCTGTGGATTCCGCTCTACCCGTGGGACGCGTGGGTCCAGTGGGCGACCAAGGCACGCGTCTGGTACGGCATGGGGGGCATGGTGCCGTTCGTCCATTCCGATCGGTGGTTCGCGGCGAACGGCGCCGCATGGTTCGACGCGGCGCCCAACTACCCTGCAACCGTGCCGCTGTGGCAGGTCTGGTCGAGCCTCGCGCTCGGCCGCTGGGACGACGCGCTGATGAACCTGCCCTGGTGGCTCGTCGCCGTCGCGCTCGCCATCGCCGTGTACGGACTGCTGCGTGCCTCCGGTGTCTCGGCGCTCACCGCGATCGTCGGCGCGTGGCTCGTCTCGTCGCTGCCGCTCGCCAACGTTCACGTCGCCCTCGCCGGCTACGCCGATCTCCCGATGGCCGCGTATTACGCGCTGGCAGCCCTCGCGCTGTGGCGCTGGACGCTGTCGCGCCGCTGGCCCGAGGCCGCGCTGGCGCTGCTGCTGGCGCTGGCCTGCCCGACGATCAAGACGCCCGGCATCGTGTGGGCGCTGACGCTCGTCGCTGCCGCCATGGTCGCGCTGTGGCCGCGGCGCGGGCCGCGGCTCGTCGGCATCGGCCTCGCGACGGCGCTGTTCGCTTTGCTCGTCCTCGCGCGCACGCATCCGGTCATCCTCGGCTATCGGCTGCACCTCGATTTCGCGCCCGCCTGGGAGGGTCTCGTCGACAGCTTCTTCCTTCTGGGCAACTGGCATCTGCTGTGGTACGCCGCCATCGCCTGCGCGATCGTCGCCTGGCGCGACCTGCGCTCGCCTCGGCTCCTGCCACTCGGTGTCACGATCGGCGCCGGCTTCGCATTCCTGGCGGTCGTGTTCGCCTTCACCAACGCCCGCAACTGGGTGTCCACCCAGACGACGATCAATCGAGCGGTGCTGCACATCGCGCCGCTGGTCGCCGTGTGGACGGTGCTCGTTGCGAGCCAATGGCTCGAGCGCAACCGCGCGCGCCCGGATGCGGCGCCGGCCCTTCCCGAACGAGGGCCCGATCAGATCATGTCCGCCAGCCTGCACGGACCCTAGCTCGTGCGCGAGCTACGCGACGTCACGCTGGCGTGCATCGACACCGCGAACCACGCGCTGGCGCTGCGCGCCCTCGAGCTGTCGCGCCGGGCGCTGGCATTCGGGCGCACGCTGCTGCTGACGGACGCGATTCCGGCCGGCATCGACCTGCCGCCGGGAATCGACGTCGTCGCGATCGAGCGCCTCGCTTCGCGCGACGACTATTCGCGCTTCGTGCTGAAGTCGCTGCTCGCGCAGGTCGCGACGCGCCACGTCCTGCTCGTGCAATGGGACGGTTATGTCGTCAATCCCGAAGCCTTCGACGATGCGTTTCTTGCCACCGACTACATCGGTGCCAAGTGGTTCTGGTACGACGATGCGATGCGCGTGGGCAACGGCGGCTTTTCGCTGCGATCGCGGAAGCTGCTCGAGGCCCTGCAGGATCCCCGCATCACGCTGGTCGAGGCGGAGGACGTGACGATCTGCCGCGCGTTCCGGCCGCTGCTCGAGCGCGAGCATGCAATCCGCTACGCCAGCGAGGCGCTCGCCGACCGCTTCGCTTTCGAGGCCGCGTATCCGGCGGGCATGCCTTTCGGATTCCACGGACTGTACAACTTCTGCCGCGTCGTCGCGCCCGACGAGCTCGCTGCGCTGGCGCCGCGGTTCTCCGATGCGATCGCGGCGTCGCCGCAGTTGGGGCAGCTCATCCGCAACTGCATCGCGCTGGGGCAATGGGCGCCCGCGGCGGCGCTCGCGCGCCGGCGATTAGCGGTGCTTCCGAACGATGCCGAAGCGCAGGCGCTGCTCGCGCGTGCCGAGGCCGGGCTCGCACAGGGACCCGTGGTCGGACGCAACGACCCCTGCCCCTGCGGCAGCGGCAAGCGCTACAAGCAATGCCACGGCGCGCTGGGGGGACCGGCAGCGGGCGCGACGCG
>JAGXBK010000047.1 GCA_018971195.1 Betaproteobacteria bacterium | reverse complement strand
ATCCGCGACCTGTTGCCGCTGCTGGAGCAGGTCGCCAAGTCCGGCAAGCCGCTGGTGATCGTCGCCGAGGACGTCGACGGCGAGGCGCTGGCGACATTGGTGGTCAACAACATCCGCGGCATCCTGAAGACCGTCGCGGTCAAGGCGCCTGGCTTCGGGGATCGTCGCAAGGCGATGCTCGAGGACATCGCGATCCTGACCGGCGGCACGGTGATCGCTGAAGAGCTGGGCCTGAAGCTCGAGAATGCATCGCTGAAGGACCTGGGTCGCGCCAAGCGCGTCGAGGTCGCGAAGGAGGACACGACGATCATCGACGGCGCAGGCGAGAAGGCGGCGATCGAGGCGCGGGTGAAGAACATTCGCAAGCAGATCGAGGAAGCGACCTCCGACTACGACAAGGAGAAGCTGCAGGAGCGCGTGGCCAAGCTGGCGGGCGGTGTCGCCGTCATCAAGGTCGGCGCGGCGACCGAAGTCGAAATGAAGGAGAAGAAGGCCCGCGTCGAGGACGCGCTGCACGCGACCCGTGCCGCGGTCGAGGAGGGCATCGTGCCCGGCGGCGGGGTTGCGTACCTGCGCGCCCGCGCCAACCTCAAGACCACCCTCAAGGGTACGAATCCCGACCAGGATGCGGGCATCAAGATCGTGCTGCGTGCCGTCGAGGAGCCGCTGCGCCAGATCGTCGCCAACGCCGGCGAAGAGCCGTCGGTCGTGCTGAACAAGGTTGCCGAAGGCAAGGGCAACTTCGGGATGAACGCGGCAACCGGCGAGTACGGCGACCTGGTGGAGATGGGCGTGCTGGACCCGACCAAGGTGACCCGCTACGCGCTGCAGAACGCCGCCTCCGTGGCGGGCCTGATGCTGACGACCGATGCGATGGTCGCCGAGCTGCCGAAGGACGACAAGCCGGCGATGCCCGGCGGCGGCATGGGCGGCATGGGTGGCATGGGCGACATGGACATGTAAGCGCCCCTGCTTCCGGAAGCGACAAAAGCCCGCGGCGACGCGGGCTTTTTTTCGATCCGTTGGCAAAATGCATTAGACTAGCTTCGCGAGCCTGAATCCGCCCAAAACAGCAATGCTTATGCCCCGGTCATCTTCGGCGGCTGTCGTCCATCCGCAACGGCTGTCGTCTACATGACGTCCGGGGTCGTATTCGCGCTCGCCATCGCCCTGCTCGCGATCGTCATCGTCGCCGGGTTCCTGCGACGCAAGCGCGAGCTCCCCGGGGAGGGTCGCTCGGCGGCGGACGGGCCGACTGCGGTCGCCCAGTGGACGGAAGGCGAGACCACGCGCCTGCTGTCGTCGGCCGAAGTGCCAGGGCTCTATCTTCTGCGCCCGCGGTTCCTCTCCAAATCGGAAGCGGCGGTGTTCCTGCTACTCAAGGCCGCGTTCCCGCGTCACGAGATCTTCGCCCGGATCCGCCTCGCCGACGTGCTGCAGGTGAAGATCGGCCCGCAGGGCATGGAGCGCCTGCGCGCGTTTCGCAAGATCGCCAATCAGCACGTGGGCTTCGTCATCTGCGACCGCGACATGACGATCGTCGCGATCGTCGACACGCGCGAGCCCGATCAGGCGATCGATCCGCGCGACCAGAAGCTCGAGACGATCAAGCAGCGCTGCCTGCAGGCGGCGCAGGTCAAGTATGTCTGCATCTATCCCCCGCAGCTGCCGCGGTACCGCGAACTGCGCGACCAGATCCTGGGTCCGGCGGCCGATCTGCTCTGAGCGCCGCGCGCGTGGGGGTCGTGCGATGAGCGCCGGGCTACTGAAGGTAGTTCAGGTAGACCCACAGCACGAGCAGCGCGCCGACGATCGAGAGGAACCACCCCGCCGGGTGGAATTTGCCATCGGGCGAGCGGAAGACCAGGCCGCCGATCACGCCGCCGACCAGCGACCCCACGATGCCGATGATCGCGGCTTTCCAGAAGCCCAGGTGCTGCGCCCCCGGATAGAGCACCTCGGCGATGAAGCCGACGATGAAGCCGACGATGATCATCGCGATGATGTGAAAGAGCCCCACGGGAACCTCCTTCTTGTCGGGTTGGCACCGGACCCGGCGCACTGCCAAAGCCTAGCACGGACATCGCGCGCTTGCGTGCAGGTCGTACGCGATACTCTGGCAGCTGCCCCCTGCTGTGCCCGGCGCGCGCCGCCGGATTCGCTCCTCGCCCTGACAGCCGCCGGCGACTTCGCTACCATGCCCGATCCGGGTATCGAATCGAATCGATGGCGTGCGGATCCTGGTCGCAGAGGACGATGCAATGCTGGGCGATGCGATCGCCAAGCACCTCACCCGCGTCGGGCACGCGGTCGACTGGGTGCGTGACGGCGCCGTCGCCGACCGGGCGCTGCGCACGCAGGACTTCGACCTGATCGTCCTGGACCTGGGGTTGCCGCGCATCCCCGGCCGCGAGCTGCTGTCGCGGCTGCGCGGACGGGCATCTTCGGCGCCGGTGCTGATCATCACCGCCGCCGATGCGATCTCGGACCGTGTCGCCGGGCTCGATGCCGGCGCCGACGACTACCTGGTCAAGCCTTTTGCGCTCGCGGAGCTCGAGGCGCGGGTGCGGGCGCTGATTCGCCGCAGCCATGGCCGCGATCGCAACGTCCTCGCGCACGGCGCGCTCAGCTTCGACACCGCGGCGCGCAGCGCCTCGGTGGATGGCGCCATGCTCGACCTGTCGGCGCGCGAGCTCGCGGTGCTCGAGCTGCTGCTGCTGCGCAGCGGTCGCGTGGTGGCGAAGGAGCAGTTCGTCGAGCACATGTGCGGATGGGACCAGGACGTCACCGAGAACGCGATCGAAGTCTACGTGCATCGCCTGAGGCGCAAGCTCGAGCCTGTCGGGATTCAGGTGCAGACGGTGCGGGGCCTCGGGTACTACATCGCGCGGTCCTGACGCGGGGCCCCGGAGGAAGGCCGATTGTTCACGCTGTTCAAGTATCTGGTCTGGCTGGTGGTCTCGCTGCTGTGCCTGATGCTGGCGACGATCAGCATCAGCGAGTTCCTGGTCAACAGTGCGGTCGACGCACCCTACGACGCCAAGCTCGCCGACTACGCGCAGATGCTCGCCGCGGAAGCGCAGCCCGACGGCACCGGCGTGACGATCCGGCCGGCGGCGATCGGCATGCTGCGGCGCCTCGAGCACGACCGGGTCCTGTTCGCGCTGCGCGATGCCGACGGACAGCTGCTCGCGGGCGATCCCGCCGTGCCGCCGGTCACGGGGTTGCGCGAGCATTCGCCGCCGGTGCTGCAGGACGCGCAGGTCGCCGACGAGCCGCTGCGGGTGGCCGCGATGCTCGTTGCCGATCCTCGCAGCGCGTCGCGCTTTCTCACCGTCGAAGTCGCCGAGACGCTGGAGCGCAGGCGAGCGCTGATCGAGACGCTGCGCGCGCAGGCGGTCGCCCTGCCGCAGATGCTGGTGCTGGTGATCGCGGTCCTGCTGATCGTCTACGGGTACGCCTACGTGTGGCGTCCGATGCAGCGGTTGCGCTCCCTGATCGACAATCGCGGGTCGAACGACCTGTCGGCGCTCGATCCCGAGAGCGCGCCCCAGGACCTGCGTCCGCTGATCATGTCGATCAACGGCCTGATGCAGCGACTCGCCGTCAGCATCGACACGCAGCGCCGCTTCATCGCCGACGCCGCGCACCAGTTGCGCACGCCGCTCGCGGGACTCCGCTCGCAGGCGGAGCTCGCGCTGGCCGAGACTGACCCCGCTGCGTTGCGGCGCTCGCTGGAGCGGCTCGCCGCGGGGACCGAGCGCGCGACCGAGCTTGCGAACCGGATGCTCACCCTCGCGCGCGCCGACACTCCTCTGGTCGCGCCGCAGGGGGACGTCGATCTGCCCGCATTGGCGCGAGACGTGATCTCCGATCACCTTCCGCGCGCCAATGCGCGCGGGCAGGACCTCGGCTTCGAGGGACCTGCGCCGGGGAGGGGTGCCGTGGTGCGCGGCGACCGGCTGCTGCTGCGCGAGCTCCTGTCCAATCTCGTCGACAATGCGTTGCGCTACACGTCCGATGGCGCAGTGATCACCGTCAACGTCGCTCGCGGGCCCGCTGCAACCGGGGCGACGCTGTCGGTCACCGACTCGGGCCCCGGCATCCCCGCCGCGGAGCGCGACCGGGTGTTCGAGCCTTTCTACCGCGGCAGCGAATCGATCGCGACCGGGACCGGGCTCGGTTTGGCGATCGTCCGGTCGATTGCTGCGGCGCACGGCGCCTCGGTCGTCCTGCGCCCGGGGCCGGACGACCGCGGGCTGCAGGTCGCGGTCACGTTCCCGGCGCTTGTGGCTGCGTAAGATTCGTGTAAGGCTGCGCACCTAACCTAGACCGGGCAACGGGCCGCCAAGAGTCCGCGACCCGTCCCGTGATCCGCTCACAAGGCGGACGCAACCTCAGGAGGATTCCGATGGCCACAGCCGCACCCGGGGGTCGCCCCCGTCCGCACGACTTCACGCGCGAGGAGACCAATGTCATCTTCGCGTCGTCGCTCGGTACGGTCTTCGAGTGGTACGACTTCTATCTGTACGCGGTGCTCGCCCCGTTCTTCGCCAGCCTGTTCTTCCCCGCGGGCAATGCGACGGCGGCGCTGCTCTCGGCTTTCGCGGGTTACGCGGCAGGCTTCCTGGTACGTCCGTTCGGCGCGCTGCTGTTCGGCCGCATCGGCGACCTGGTCGGCCGCAAGTACACGTTCCTGGTCACCATCCTGGTGATGGGCTTCTCGACGTTCGCGACCGGGCTGCTGCCGACCTACGCGTCCGTCGGCTGGGCGGCGCCGCTGCTGATGGTCGGCCTGCGCCTGCTGCAGGGCCTGGCGCTCGGCGGGGAATACGGCGGCGCGGCGACCTACGTCGCCGAGCACTCACCCGACAACCGGCGGGGCTACGACACGGCGTGGATCCAGACGACCGCCACGCTGGGCCTGTTCCTCGCGCTGATCATCATCGGCGTCTGCAGGTTCAGCGGCATCATGACGCCGGCGCAGTTCTCCGAATGGGGCTGGCGCATTCCGTTCCTGGTCTCGCTGGTCCTGCTGGTGTTCTCGATCTACATCCGGCTGAAGCTCAACGAATCGCCGGTGTTCCAGCGGATGAAGGCGGAGGGTAAGGGCTCCAAGTCGCCGCTGTCCGACAGCTTCCTGAAGTATCCGAACAACAAGTACGTGTTGCTCGCGCTGCTCGGCGCGACGGCCGGCCAGGGCGTCGTCTGGTACACGGGGCAGTTCTACGCGCTGTTCTTCCTGACGATCACGCTGAAGGTCGACGGGGTGAGCGCGTACACGATGGTCGGGATCGCGCTGCTGCTCGGCACGCCGTTCTTCATCTTCTTCGGCTGGCTGTCGGACCGGATCGGCCGCCTGAAGATCATCCTGGCCGGGTGCCTGATCGCCGCGCTGACGTTCTTCCCGCTGTTCAGGGCGCTGACGCACTATGTCAATCCGGCGCTCGAATCGTTCCAGCAGGCGAACGCGATCCAGGTGCAGGCCCGCGACTGCAACTTCCACATCTTCGTGGGACCGTGGTCGAAGTTCTCGCCCTGTGACCGCACCGAGGATTTCCTGACCAAGTCCGGACTGTCGTTCACATTCGCCCAGCTTCCTGCCGATTCGCCCGACACGGTAATCACCAGGATCGGCAATACCGAGATCAAGGGCTACGACGAGCCGGCGCTGAAGAAGGCGCTGGCCGACCTCAAGTACCCGACGGCTGCCGACAAGAACGCGATCAACTGGCCGATGGCGCTCCTGGTCCTCTGGATCATGCTGATCTACGTGACGATGGTGTACGGGCCGATGGCCGCGTACCTGGTCGAGCTGTTCCCGACGCGTATCCGGTACACGTCGATGTCGCTGCCGTATCACATCGGCAACGGCTGGTTCGGCGGCATGCTGCCGCTGGTCGCGACGGCGCTGGCGGCGGCCTACGGCAACATCTACTACGGGCTGTGGTATCCGATCATCGTTGCGCTGGCGACGGCGATCATCGGGTTCCTGTTCCTGTACGAGACCAAGGGCGTGGACCTGCACGTCGACTCGGGGCACGGCGCGGCCCGGCGCGGCGCCTAGCCCGCCTTCCTGCGGTATCGATTGGAATGCCCCGGCCTGCGTGCCGGGGTTTTCTTGCGCGCCTGCCGTTCTGATTCGCCCGGTTGCGGGCGAGGATCGGGTCGCGGGGTGCCGCCCTCGGGCGTCAGTTGACGATCTGCCTCAGCTCACCCCGCCTGTAGCGGGCGGCCATCGCGTCGAGCGGCACCGCCTTGATCTTCGACGCCATGCCGGCGCTGCCGAACTGCTCGTAGCGCTGCTTGCAGATGGCCTTCGCCGCGGCCGTCGCGGGCTTCAGGTACTCGCGCGGATCGAACTTCGACGTGTTTTCGGCCAGGAAACGGCGGATTGCCGCCGTCATTGCGAGCCGGATGTCGGTGTCGATGTTGACCTTGCGCACGCCGTGCTTGATCCCTTCCTGGATTTCCTCGACCGGCACGCCGTAGGTTTCCTTCATCTCGCCGCCGAACTGGCGGATCTCGGCCAAAAGATCCTGCGGCACCGACGAGCTGCCGTGCATCACGAGGTGCGTGTTGGGAATGCGACGGTGGATCGCCTTGATCCGGTCGATCGCCAGGATGTCGCCGGTCGGCTTGCGCGAGAACTTGTAGGCGCCGTGCGAGGTGCCGATCGCGATCGCCAGCGCATCGAGCTGCGTCGCGTTGACGAAGTCCGCCGCCTGGTCGGGGTCGGTCAGCAGCATCTCGCGGGTCATCGTGCCCTCGGCGCCGTGGCCATCCTCCTTGTCGCCTTTCATGGTCTCCAGCGAGCCCAGGCATCCGAGCTCGCCCTCGACGGTGACGCCCAGCGCATGCGCCGTTTCGACCACGCGCCGGGTGACATCCTTGTTGTAGTCATAGTCGGCGATGGACTTGCCGTCCTCCTTGAGCGAGCCGTCCATCATCACCGAGGAAAATCCGAGCCTGATCGCCGACTCGCAAACCGCCGGCGACTGCCCGTGGTCCTGGTGCATGACAATCGGGATCGCGGGATAGGTCTCGACCGCGGCCTCGATCAGGTGATGCAGGAACGCCTCGCCCGCGTATTTCCGGGCGCCCGCGGACGCCTGCATGATCACCGGGCTGTCGGTCTCCGCCGCAGCGGACATGATCGCCTGCACCTGCTCGAGGTTGTTGACGTTGAATGCAGGCAGGCCGTAGCCGTGCTCGGCCGCGTGATCGAGGAGTTGGCGCATCGAGACGAGGGGCATTGCGGATCTCCGGCAGGTTCGGTCGACGGGGCGATTCTACGCGGCTCCGGTCGGCTCACTCGCTGCGCGCGCGCCGGTAGCTTCCGGGCGGCGTCGCGAACGCGATCGCCATCCGGTTCCAGCCGTTGATCGCGACGATGGCGAGCGACAGATCGGCGAGGCCCTTGTCCCCGAAATGCCCGCGGGCGTCTTCGTAGAGGTCGTCCGGGACCGATCCTTCGGCGACCCGCGTGAGGGCCTCCGCCCAGGCCAGTGCCACCCGCTCGCGCACGGTGAAGAAAGGCGTCTCCTGCCAGGCTGACAGCGCGTAGAGGCGCTGCTCGGTCTCGCCCGCGACCCGCGCCATCTGCGTGTGCATGTCGATGCAGTAGGCGCAGCCGTTGATCTGGGACACCCGGGTCCTCACCAGCTCGAGCAGCCTCGCCTCGAGGCCGCTCTGATGGACGTAGGTCTCCAGCGCGCGCATCGCCGCGTAGGCCCCCGGTGCGGCGGTGGTGTAGTCGGTTCGCGGTTGCATGGCTTCTCCACGGGGTGGGCGGCGGTCGACCCGCACTATTTGAGCGATCGCCGCTCGCCCTGCAAATGACCCTGACGATTTGAGCGATTGCCGCTCGTCCCTCGCTTAACGTTCGCTCCGCTCACGTTAGCAATCGCCGAAATAGTGCGTGTCTACGAGCGATGCTCTCCGACACGCACTATCTTCATCGTATTCGTTCCGCCGGACTTGCCCATCGGCTCGCCGACGGTCAGGACGATCAGGTCACCCTCCTGGACGTGGGAGCGCGCGAGCAGCAGATCCTCGGCCGCGCGCAGCACCTCGTCGCGGCCGCCGGTCTGCTCGAGGTAGAGCGAGGTGACGTTGCGCATCAGGGCCATCCTGCGCTGGGTCTCGACCTTGGGGGTCAGCGCGAAGATCGGGCAGCCGGGGTTGTGGCGGGAAATCCACAGCGGCGTCGAACCGGTGTCGGTCAGCGACGCGATGGCCTTGACCTTGAGGTGGAACGCGGTGAACAGCGCCGCCATCGCGATCGATTGGTCGATGCGGGTGAATGTGCGGTTCAGGAAGTCACGATCGAGCTCGACCGGGTCGAATTTCTCGGCCTCGACGCAGACCTGCGCCATCGTCGCGACGGTCTCGACCGGGTAGCGTCCGGCGGCGGTCTCGGCCGAAAGCATCACGGCGTCGGTGCCGTCGAGCACCGCGTTGGCGACGTCGGACACCTCGGCGCGCGTGGGCACCGGATTGTGGACCATCGACTCCATCATCTGCGTCGCGGTGATCGTCAGCTTGTTGCCCTCGCGCGCCATCCGCAGCATCCGCTTCTGCAGTCCCGGCACCGCGGCGTTGCCGACTTCGATCGCGAGGTCGCCGCGCGCGACCATGATGCCGTCCGACGCCGCGATGATCTCCTCGAGCGCCGGAATCGCCTCGGCGCGCTCGATCTTGGCGATCAGCAGCGCGCGTCCGCCGGCTGCGCGCATCAGCTGGCGCGCCATCTGCATGTCGTCCTTGCTCTTGGGAAACGACACCGCGAGATAGTCCGCCTCGAGTTGCGCGGCCGTCTTGATGTCCGCCACGTCCTTGGGCGCCAGCGCCGGCGCGGTGAGCCCGCCGCCCAGCCGGTTGATCCCTTTGTGATCCGAGAGCCTGCCGCCGACGACCACCCGGGTCACGATCCGCGGGCCCTCGACCGCCTCGACGTCGAGGCGGATCAGGCCGTCGTCGAGCAGCAGGATCGCGCCGGGACCGACATCACGAACCAGCTCGCGATAGTCGAGGCCCACGCATGAGGTGTCTCCGACCTCGCACTCGGCGTCGAGCACGAAACGCGCACCCGCGACCAGATCGACCTTGCCATCGGCGAACTTGCCGATGCGGATCTTGGGGCCCTGCAGGTCGGCCATGACTGCGACCTCGCGGCCTTCGGCGCGCGCGGCCTCGCGCACCAGGCGCGCACGTTCGACGTGGTCCTCGGCGCGTCCATGCGAGAAATTGAGGCGCACGACGTCCACGCCAGCGGCGAGCATGCGCCGCAGCACGTCGGGCTCGCTGCACGCGGGGCCGAGGGTGGCGACAATCCGGGTCGAGCGCGGCATGTCAGCCTGCCGCTCGCTGCTGGAGGATCGCGACCGCGGGCAGCGTCTTGCCTTCGAGGAACTCGAGGAACGCCCCGCCTGCGGTCGAAATGTAGCCGATGCGGTCGGCGACCCCGAATTTGTTGATCGCGGCGATCGTGTCCCCGCCGCCGGCGATCGAGAATGCGCGGGACGCTGCGATCGCGTGGGCGAGCGCGCGCGTGCCGCTCGCGAACGCGTCGAACTCGAACACGCCGACGGGGCCGTTCCAGACGATCGTTCCCGCGCCGGCGACGATGCCCGCCAGCATTTCGGTGGTGCGGGGGCCGATGTCGAGGATCAGGTCGTCGTTGGCGACGTCGGCGACGTCCTTGACCGACGCATTCGCGTCGGCGGCGAAGGCCTTGGCGCAGACGACGTCGAGGGTGACCGGGACCTTGCCGGGGAACTGCGCGACGATCGCCCGCGCTTCGCCGGCGAGATCGGGCTCGGCCAGTGATTTGCCGATGCGCCCGCCGGCGGCGAGCATGAAGGTGTTGGCGATGCCGCCGCCGACGATCAGCGTGTCGACCCTTTCGGCCAGCGCGCGCAGGATGGTCAGCTTGGTGGAGACCTTCGATCCGGCCACGATCGCGACCAGTGGTCGCGCCGGTGCCGCGAGCGCCCGCGTCAACGCATCGAGCTCCGCGGCCATCAGCGGGCCTGCACAGGCGATCGGCGCATGACGGGCGATGCCGTGCGTCGTCGCCTCGGCGCGGTGCGCCGTGCCGAAGGCGTCGTTGACGTAGACGTCGCAGAGCTTCGCCATTTTGCGCGCGAGCGCGTCGTCGTCCTTCTTCTCTCCCTTGTTGATCCGGCAGTTCTCGAGCACGACGAGGTCGCCGGGTGCGAGCGCGTCGTGCCATGCGCCGCCGTCGACCCAGTCGCGAACCAGCGGCACGTCGCGGCCGAGGAGTTCCCCCAGCCGCCTGGCGATCGGTGCGAGCGAATCCTCGGCCTTCCATTCGCCTTCCGTCGGCCGGCCGAGGTGCGAGGTGACCATGACGGCCGCCCCGCGCGCGAGCGCATCGCGGATGCCCGGCAGCGACGCGCGGATGCGCGTGTCGTCGGTGATCGCGCCGGCGTCGTCCTGCGGGACGTTGAGGTCGGCGCGCACGAGCACGCGCTTGCCGCGCACGTCGACGTCGCACAGGCGCGAAAAGCTCATCGCGTCACTTCGCCGCCATCAGCGCGAGGGTCGCGTCGAGCATCCGGTTGCTGAAGCCCCATTCGTTGTCGTACCAGCTCGAGACCTTGACCAGCCGGCCCGATACCTTGGTCAGCGTGGCGTCGAACGTCGACGACGCGGGATCGTGGTTGAAATCGACGGAGACCAGCGGGGCCGTGTTGTAGCGCAGGATGCCGCCGGACAGCGGGCCCGATTCCGACGCCGCCTTCATCACCGCGTTGACCTCGTCGACGCTGGTGTCGCGCTTCGCGACGAACGACAGGTCGACGATCGACACGTTGATCGTCGGGACGCGGATCGCGTAGCCATCGAGCTTGCCGTTGAGCTCCGGCAGCACCAGCCCGACCGCCGCGGCGGCCCCGGTCTTGGTCGGGATCATGCTCATCGTCGCCGAACGGGCGCGACGCAGGTCTTCGTGGTAGACGTCGGTCAGCACCTGATCGTTGGTGTAGCTGTGCACGGTGGTCATCAGCCCGTTCTCGATGCCGATCTTCTGGTGCAGCGGCATCACCAGCGGGGCGAGACAGTTGGTCGTGCACGACGCGTTGGAGATCACCGTGTGCGACGCCTTCAGGCTCTGGTGGTTGACCCCGTAGACGATCGTCGCATCGACGTCCTTCCCGCCCGGCGCCGAGATGATCACTTTCGCGGCCCCCCCGGACAGATGTGCCGACGCTTTGGCCTTGGTGGTGAACAATCCGGTGCACTCGAGGACGACGTCAATGCCGAGCGAGCCCCACGGAAGCTGCGCCGGGTCGCGCTGCGCGAGCACGCGGATGCGGTCACCGTCGACGACCATCGAGTCGCCATCCACGGCAATGCGGCCCGGGAATCTGCCGTGCACCGTATCGTATCGCGTCAGGTGCGCGTTGGTTTCGGGGCTGCCGAGGTCGTTGATCGCGACAATCGCGATGTCGTGCTTCTTTCCATCCTCGTAATGCGCTCGCAGTATGTTGCGGCCGATGCGGCCGTAGCCGTTGATGGCGACTTTGATGGTCATGCGGCTCCTTCGCGGTTTCGTTGGGTCGGTTTCGTGAGCGTCATGGATGCGAGCTGCCGGCGAGGGCGTCCCGCACGACGCCGGCGACGTGGTCGACGGTGAATCCGAAGTGCTCGAACAACACCACTGCGGGCGCCGACTCGCCATAGCGATCGATGCCGACGACCGCTGCGCCGGCGTCGTCGGCGGCGCCGACGTAGCGATGCCATCCGCCGGTTGCGCCGGCTTCTACCGCGATGCGGGCGACCCCGGGCGGGAGGACGCTGCGCCGCCAGCCGGCGTCCTGGCGGTCGAAGAGCTGCGTGCAGGGCATCGACACGACGCGCAGATCGATGCCTTCGCCGGCCAGGCGGTCGCGCGCAGCGAGGGCGAGCGGAACCTCCGATCCGGTGGCGATGATCACCGCACGACGCCCGGTCGTACCCGCGCCGAAATCGGCGAGCACGTAGCCGCCGCGCCGGATCGCGGCGATCGCGGCGTCGTCACGCGCGGCAAAAGCGACGTTCTGCCGCGAGAGAATCATCGCGGTGGGACCGTCGCGCCGCTCGAGCGCCATCGACCAGGCCACTGCCGTCTCGACGGTGTCGCAGGGGCGCCAGACGTCGAGCTGCGGGATCAGCCGCAGGCTCGCCACATGCTCGATCGACTGGTGCGTCGGTCCGTCCTCGCCCAGCCCGATCGAATCGTGGGTGAACACGAAGATCGTCCCCGCCTTCATCAGCGCCGCCATCCGGATGGCGTTGCGCATGTAGTCGGAGAACGTCAGGAACGTGCCTGCGTAGGGAATGAAGCCGCGATGCAGCGCGATGCCGTTGGCGATGGCCGCCATCGCGAACTCCCGCACGCCGTAGTTGACGTAGTTGCCGGCGTGCGACGCTGTCACCGCGACGCTGCCCGACCAGTTCGTGAACACCGACCCGGTCAGGTCCGCCGCGCCGCCCAGCATCTCGGGCACGACGCTCGCGAAGACCTCGATCGCCTGCTGCGAGGCCTTGCGCGTGGCGATCGTCGCGGCCTTGGCGGCCTGGGCGCGGACCAGCGCCTCGCCCGCAGCGGCAAAGGCGTCGGGCAGCCTGCCCTCCGTGCGCCGCGTGAACTCCGCGGCGAGCTCGGGATACTCGGCGGCATAGCGCGCAAAACGGTCCAACCACTCGCCCTCGGCGGCGCCGCCGCGTCCGCGCGCGTTCCACGCGGCGTAGATCGCCTGCGGGATCTCGAACGGCGGGTGGCTCCAGCCGAGCGCCGCGCGCGTCGCGGCGACTTCGCGCTCGCCCAGCGCCGATCCGTGCGCTTCGGCGCTGCCCGCCTTGGCCGGCGATCCCTTGCCGATCACGGTCTTGCAGCAGATCAGCGTCGGCCGCTCGTGCTGTGCCTTCGCTTTCGCGATCGCGGCACTGACCGCCTCGACGTCGTGGCCGTCGACCTGCGCGATGACGTTCCAGCCGTAGGCCTCGAAGCGGCGCGGGGTGTCATCGGTGAACCAGCCCTGCGTCGGGCCGTCGATGGAGATGCCGTTGTCGTCGTAGAGGACGATCAGCTTCGACAGGCGCAGCGTGCCCGCGAGCGAGCAGGCCTCGTGCGAGATCCCTTCCATCAGGCAGCCGTCGCCGACGAACGCGTAGGTGCGATGGTCGACGACCGCGTGCCCGGTTCGGTTGAAAGCGTCGGCGAGCAACCGCTCGGCGAGCGCCATTCCGACCGCGTTGGCCAGCCCCTGTCCCAGCGGGCCGGTGGTCGTCTCGACGCCGGGCGTGGCGCCGACCTCGGGATGGCCCGGGGTCTTCGAATGGAGTTGCCGGAACCTGCGCAGCTCCGACATCGGCAGGTCGTAGCCCGACAGATGCAGCAGCGCGTACTGCAGCATCGATCCATGCCCGTTCGACAGGACGAACCGGTCGCGGTCGGCCCAGTGCGGATTGGCCGGGTTGTGCTTCAGGTGTCGTGTCCAGAGCGCCACGGCGATCTCGGCCATGCCCATCGGCATGCCGGGGTGGCCGCATTTCGCCGCCTCGACCGCGTCCATCGTCAGCGCCCGGATCGAATTGGCGAGATCGGCATCGCGCATCGAAGGCGCGGTCTTCACCGAGTTTTGCAATGTTGCAGTGGCGTCCGGCATCGTGGAAGGGCGAGGTGCGCAGCTTCGCGGCGCCCCGGCGCCGCGAAGGAAACTGATTGAAAACTGTGCCGAAAGTCGCATATTGTGCCATACTTAAACGTTTACGCCGGCCGAGCGCTATTTCCGACCCGTCGATCGGGACCGTTTCGGGAGATCGCATTGGCCGAGCTTGCTCCGGGATCCGGCAGGTGCCGCGCGGGGAGCAGTTCCTGGAGGGGAATCACGATGGACGGTATCCATCTGCTGGGTGAATGGTACGGATGCCCGGCCGACGTCCCGGCGTTGACGCAGGCCGCGGCGCTGCGCGAGCTGTGCCTTCGCGCCGTCGCGGCATCGGGCCTGACGATCGTCGGCGATCGCTTCTACCAGTTCGAACCGCAGGGCGTCACCGGAACGGTGCTGCTCGCCGAGTCCCATCTCGCCATTCACACCTGGCCGGAAGCCGGCTTCGTCACGGTCGATGTCTACGTGTGCAACTACACGACGGACAACACGCTCAAAGCAGAGCGCGTGTTCGCCGCGCTCGAAGCGGCGCTCAAGCCGAGGCGCAAGCGCTTCCAGGCCATACACCGTGGCGGCAAGGATGACTGACGATGTCTCGCCCGGGGATCTCGCGCCGGGCGTCATGACCGAATACCTGACCGGCGACTGGGGATCGTTCATCCGCTCGACCGGGCGCCTCGAGAGCTTCCGGTCGGCGTGGCAGTCCGTCGAAGTGCACGACACCGTGCCGTTCGGCAAGCTGTTCCGGCTCGACGGCCATTTCATGACCTCCGAGAAGGACGAGTTCTTCTATCACGAGAACCTCGTCCACATCGCCGGGCTCGCGCAACCGGGGCCGGAGCGCGCGCTGGTCATCGGCGGAGGCGACGGGGGCTCGACCGAGGAGTTGCTCAAGTACCCGTCGATGCGATCGGTGACCATTGCCGAGATCGACGCCAGCGTCGTCGAGATCTCGCGCCGCTACCTGCGCGAGGTCCACCGCGGCGCGTTCGACGACCCGCGGGTGACGCTGCACATCGGCGACGGCTTTCGCTACGTTGAGGAGTCCGGCGACGTCTACGACCTGATCGTGCTCGATCTCACCGATCCCGGGGGCCCGTCGACCGAGCTCTACACGCTCGAGTTCTACGAGGCCTGCGCGCGGCGGCTGACGCCCTCCGGGGCGCTGACGCTGCACATCGCGAGTCCGGTCGCCCACGGCGAGCGGATCCGCACGACCGTGCGCGAGCTGCGCCGTGCGTTCGCCCGCGTGACACCGTACCTGACCTCGATTCCGCTCTACGGCGGGTTATGGATGATGGCGTGCTGCTCGCAGCATCTCGATCCGCGCGCGCAATCGGCGATGTCGATCGACCTGCGGATCTCGCAGCGTCGCATCCGCGACCTGCAATACCTGAACGGCGACACCTACCGCGCGGCGCTGGCGCTGCCCAATTTCGTCCAGGCACTGCTGCGCTGAAGCGCCGCAACCCGCGAAAACCCGGGACGCACCACGTTTTCGCACCTGGAAAACGTGGTGCGTCCCTGTTTTTTTACCCTGTTTTTTAAAACGTGGTGCGTCCCGGGTTTTCGCGTCCGGGGTTTCCGGGGGTCCGGCTTGAAGGCAGCGGCGCCCGGCCGCATGTTCGGATCAACAGGGCCGCGACCTTTGGCCCGCAAGCGAGACCGACGCCAACCATGACCCTCAAGCTGCCCGCGACGATGCGAGGTGCCGACTATGTCGTCATCGACGGCGTCGTATTCGAGACCGAGTACATGCGCGAACCCGACGAGTACACGGTCGCCGATGACGTGCTGCTCGAGGTGCGTTCCGGCGACACCGCGCTCGCCTTTACCCAGGCCGATTTCGACGCTGCGGAGCTTGTGGCCGACGGCGGCTACCGGCTGGGGAGCGGGCACCTGCTGCACTTCATCTACAGCGCCACCGTCCACTGACGCTCGGCGGCGTCCGCCCGAGCGGAACAGATGCCGCAGGTCCGCACGCTGCGCTGCAGCATGCGCTCGCGATGTCCGGCGCATGCGCTGCGCGGGCCCGCCGCTTGACGTCGCGTCGCACATACGCATATGCTCATATCATCATGCAACGACGGCGCAAGGGGGAGGCCTCGGAGCACAAGGGCGCTGCGCAGGCTCGCGGTGCGGATGGCGGGCAGATCGGCGACGAGCTGGCCGCAGTGTTTGCGGCGGTCGCAGGTTACTTTCATCTGCTGTCGGATCCGACGCGGCTGCGCATCCTGCATTCGATCTGTGACCAGCACCGGTCGGTGTCGGCCATCGTGGCGGCGACCGGGTCGACCCAGACGAATGTCTCGCGCCACCTTGCGCTTCTGCACCAGGCGGGTGTCGTGAGCCGCAGACGCGACGGCCACGCGGTGTTCTACGGTGTCGCCGATCCGGAGTTCATCTCGATCTGTCGTGGCGTTTGCATCAGGATCGCCGGTCGCATCGAGGCTGGCGCGCCGCTCAAGCGCGAGCTGCTCGAGTTCGCGGCGCACCGGGCGTGATCGGGGTGTGCAGGGCGGTGGGGGTGGATTGACCGGCAGGCGCTGCGGCGGTGGGAACCGTGGTTGGCGTCCGGGCTCGCGATGGTCCGCCGGCGACGATTCCTCAATACAATGATCGCATCGAGCTTTCGCAGGAGGACGGGATGGACATGGATCGCAGGCAGGTGCTGAAGACCAGTGGCGGCGCGACCTTTCTCGCGCTGCTGGCCGCGGCAGGATGGATTCCGCCCGCCCATGCGGACGCCCCGGGGTGGAACAAGTCGGAGTTCGATACCCATACGATGGACGCGACGCTGGCCGCGCTGGGTGCCGGCAAGCCCGCGACCAGCAGCGACGTCGCATTCTTCTCGACGCCCGACATCGCCGAGAACGGCGCCGTGGTGCCGATCGGCGTGACGAGCAAGCTGCCGAACACCGAGTCGATCGCGATCCTGGTCGAGAAGAACCCGTTCACGCTCGCCGCGCTGTTCGATCTCCCCGCGGGGACCGAGCCCACGATTTCGACGCGCGTCAAGATGCGCGAGACGTCGAACGTCTATGCGCTGGTCAAGGCCGGCGGCAAGTATTTCATGACGTCGAAGGAAATCAAGGTCACGCTCGGCGGCTGCGGCGGCTGATCCACGCGGCAACGGCGCTGTACGCGGCGGCGCCATCGCAGAGTTATTTCGCAGCCTTTACATTGAACGCACGACGCCGGCGCGATTCGACGGCGTCTTGAGGAGGATTCGATGGCAGATCCGATGAAAATACGGGCGAATCTCGTCGGCGATTCGACCGAGGTCAAGGTCTTGATGAGCCACGAGATGGACACCGGCCTCGTCAAGGACAAGGATGGCAAGATCATCCCCGCGTGGTGGATCCAGACCGTCAAGGTCACGCACAACGACAAGGTCGTGCTGACCGCGCAGTGGGGAACGGCGGTGTCCAAGAACCCGTTCATGTCGTTCAAGTTCAAGGGCGGCGCGAAGGGTGACAAGGTGACGATCACCTGGGTCGACAACCACAACGACTCGCGCACCGACACGGCGCTCATCGCATGAGCGAGACCTGCGCGGACGCGGCGGCCACCGCCGCGGCGCGGGGCAGTCCAATTGCACAGCGGTTCGATTGATCGGAGGAGCGTTTCATGCCAAGCATCCACAGCCTCAGGCTGATCGTGGGCGTGGCCGCGATCGCCGCCGCAACTCTTGCCGGTTCGGCATTCGCGCAGACGACGCTGGAGAACGCGAGCGCCAAATACCGGCAGGATCTCGCGGACGGCAACCCCGCCGACCTGTGGGTGGCCCGCGGGCAGGAAATGTGGAAGGAGCCCCGTGGACCCAGGAAGGTATCGTTCGAGTCCTGCGACCTGGGCCTCGGGCCAGGGGTGGTGAAGGGCGCCTATGCGCAGTTGCCGCGCTGGTTCGCCGATGCTGGACGGGTGATGGATCTCGAGACGCGGCTGGTCTGGTGCATGGTCAACCAGCAGGGCTACACGCATGCGGACGCGACCAAGCAGACCTTCGGCAACGGAAGCCGCCACCGCTCCGATCTCGAGGCGCTGACCGCCTATGTCGCCAAGCAGTCCGACGGCGTCAAGATGAACGTCTCGCTCGCCGATCCGCATGTTCGCGAGATGTACGACGTGGGCAAGAAGGCATTCTTCTATCGCGCGGGCACCCACGATTTCGCGTGTGCGACCTGCCACGCGGCCGACGACTTGCGCATCCGCCTGCAATACCTGCCGAACCTGACCGAGCCTGCGGGTGCGCAGAAGGCGTACACGACCTGGCCGGCATACCGGGTGGCACAGGGCGAGACGCGGACCTTCCAGTGGCGCCTGCACGACTGCTTCCGCCAGCAGCGCTTCCCCGATCTGATCTATGGCTCGGATCTGTCGATCGCGCTGACGACCTACCTCGCGGCGAGCGCCAACGGCGCCGTGTACGCGGGCCCCGGCATCAAGCTCTGACCGAGGGACATGCCCATGACCACCCGATTCCCCGCTGTCAGGCTCCTGGGTGCCGCCGCCGCCGTCGCGGCCGCCGCAGGCATCCTGTACGGTTGCGCGAGCGCCCCTTCGGCGAGCGAAGAAGCCGCCCTCACCGCGCGCACGATCGCGATCATGAAGGCGTCGTTCAGGCCCAAGGGCCAGGCGGGTCTCGATCGCCTCGACCAGGACGAGACGCAACGCCTCTGCAGCCAGTACGCCGGGGGCAAGCTTCCCGAATCGATCGTGAAGAAGATCGAGCAGGAGAACCTCGCCGCGGTCAAGTACCCCGCCGACGGCAAGCTGGTCGGGGACTGGAAGGAAGGCGAGAAGATCGCCGAGCTCGGAAGAGGCAAGCAGTTCTCTGACGATCCGGCCAAGCCCAACGGCGCCAACTGCTACGCCTGCCATCAGCTTTCGCCGAAGGAGGAGGCCTACGGCACGATCGGCCCGTCGCTCTACCGGTTCGGCAGGAAGCACGGATACACCGAGGAGACGCGGCGCTATGCCTGGGCGAAGGTCTACGACGCCGAGGCGTTTTCCGCGTGCACGAACATGCCGCGCTTCGGCCAGCACGACATCCTGACGGAGCAGCAGATCCGCGACGTCGTCGCATTGCTCGTCGATCCCGCTTCGCCCGTCAACCAGTGACCCTTGTGCATCGGCGTGTTCCGGGCCGCACGCTGCGCGGCCCGTACCGCCTGGGCACGTCAGGCATCGTGGCCCCCGGCTTGGCGGCCCCGGACTTTGGCGCGCCGGGAGCAGGCGCATGAGGCGGCGTGAATTCCTGCAGGGCATCGCGGCCGCCGCGCTTGCCGGCCTGCCGGTGGACCGGCCATTCGGCGCGGGCTCCGCGGACGGCGCGCATTTCTACGATGCGCTGACGCCATTCGGCAATGTCGGGCTGCTGCATCTCACCGACTGCCACGCGCAGCTGCTTCCGATCCGCTTTCGCGAGCCCAGCGTGAACCTCGGCGCAGGCGCCAGCCGCGGCAAGCCGCCGCACCTCGTCGGCGAGGCGCTGCTCAGGCATTTCGGAATCGCGCCGGGGTCCCGTGACGCACATGCGTTCACGTATCTCGATTTCGAGCACGCATCGCGGGCGTACGGTGCGATGGGTGGCTTCGCGCAGCTCGCGACGCTGGTGAAGCGCCTGCGCGCCGACCGGCCCGGCGCGCTGCTGCTCGACGGCGGCGACACCTGGCAGGGCTCGGCGACGTCGCTGTGGACGCGCGGCCAGGACATGGTCGACGCGGCGAAGCTTCTCGGCGTCGACGTGATGACCGCGCACTGGGAATTCACCTACGGCACCGCGCGGGTCAAGGAGGTCGTCGCGAAGGATTTCGCCGGCCGTATCGATTTCGTCGCGCAGAACGTACGCACCGCGGATTTCGACGACCCGGTGTTCGCGCCCTATGTGATCAGGCAAGTCAACGGCATCCCGGTCGCAATCATCGGCCAGGCGTTCCCGTACACGCCGATCTCCCACCCGCGCTACCTGGTCGCGGACCTGAGCTTCGGCATCCACGACGAGCGCATGCAGAAGGTCGTCGATGAGGTACGCGCGAAGGGCGCGCAAGCGGTCGTGCTGCTGTCGCACAACGGCATGGACGTCGACCTGAAGCTTGCCACTCGCGTCACCGGCATCGACGTGATCCTCGGCGGCCACACGCACGACGGCGTCCCGCAGCCGACCGCAGTCGCGAACCGCGGTGGCAGGACGCTGGTGACCAACGCCGGCAGCAACGGCAAGTTCCTCGGCGTGCTCGATCTGGACGTCAAGGGTGGCAAGGTCGCCGGCCTGCGCTATCGCCTGGTGCCTGTGTTCGCGAACCTGCTCGAGCCCGACACGGACATGTCCGCATTGATCGAGCGCTTGCGCAAGCCCTATGCGGCGAAGCTCGACGAGACGCTCGCAATCACCGAGGACCTCCTCTATCGCCGCGGCAACTTCAACGGGACCTACGACCAGCTGATCCTCGATGCGTTGATGGCCGAGAAGAATGCCGAGATCGCGTTTTCGCCGGGGTTCCGCTGGGGGACGACGCTGCTCCCTGGCGACTCGATCCGCTACGAGCGGCTTCTCGACCAGACTGCGATCACGTACCCCTACGTCACCGTCACCAGGATGACCGGCGAGACGATCAAGACGATTCTCGAGGACGTTGCCGACAACCTGTTCAATCCCGATCCGTATTACCAGCAGGGCGGCGATATGGTGCGCGTCGGCGGCATGCGCTACGCGATCGACCCCACCGCCCTGATCGGCAAGCGGATCACGCGAATGGAGCTCGACGGCAAGCCGATCGATGCGAACCGGCAGTACACGGTCGCCGGCTGGGCGCCGGTCTCGGAGGAGGCCCGCGACGCCGGACTCGAGCCGATCTGGGAGGTCACTGCGCGCTGGCTGCGCGCGCAGAAGATCATCAAGCCACGCAAGCTCAATCTGCCGAAGATCGTCGGGATCACCACCGATCCCGGCATGGCATCGTAATTGGGGTCAGAGCTGTAATGGGGCCAAGGGCGAAATTGGGGTCAGAGCTGGGCGAAATTGGGGTCAGAGCTGTAATAATTTGTCCGCCGTAATTGGCGTCAGCGCCGAAATTGGGGTCAGCGAAATTGGGGTCAGAGCGGTAATAATTCGCTCCTCGGCCGGGCCTAGCGCGGACCT
>JAGXBK010000202.1 GCA_018971195.1 Betaproteobacteria bacterium | reverse complement strand
TGCGCCGCAGCCTGCAGCCGAGCGGTCAGCCGCGCCAGTCCTCCGAACAGGCGCAGGCTGCCGCCGATCTCGGCGACGACGGCATCGGGGGGGACGAGGCCCGCATGGGGCGTGAAAGCGAGCGCGATCGTTGCGACCTCGGCGAGCGCTTCGGCCTCGGCAGCCGGGTCGCGCTCGCGCAGCGTGATGGCGGGGGCCAGCGCCAGCACCGCCGCGATCGACTGGCCACGGCGAATGCCCGCATCGCGCGCAGGCGCATTGGCGGCGACGACCTGCGGATGGCGGCCGCTGCTCGCGACGACGAACGGCCGCCCTGCGATGTCAGGCGCGCAGGCGCGCGCGAACACGTCGAGCGGAAGCGATGGCAGATGGAGGCAGATCCACAGCATGACGGGGATCGACGGCGACCGGTACCACGCCGGGTGACGGACAGAGCGGCGCGCCCCGCTCCCGCGCGAGATCGAGCAGCACCGGTTGCAGAAGTCCGGCGCCGCGCCGCTTGAGGATGTGCACTGCGAGCCGGCCTTCGTGCGACGCGAGCGACAGGCGCAGCGGCGCCACGGTGGCGCTGGCACGCTGGCCGGGACGGCGCCACAGCACGCCCCAGGTCCGGCCTTCGCGCGCCGCCACCTGCAGCCTGCGCAGGATGCGCTCGTCGCGGTTGTCGGTCCACGCGAACGCTGCGCCGCATTCGGGGGCGCGCAATGACTGCTCGCAGGCCCACAGCGCGTCGCGGTCGTGGCAGCGCTGGACGACGATCAGGCGTGAAAGATCGATCCCGGCGGCGACGAGCGCCGGCGCATAGGGCCGATGGGGCGGAGCGATCCAGACGATGCTGCGTCCCTCGGACTGCAGTCGCGCAAGCGCGGGCAGGGTGAGGCGCAGTTCACCGATGCCTTCGCGCTCGAGCAGCACTTCCGTCAACGCGGCGCGCGGCCAGCCGCCTCCCGGCAGCACGGCATCGAGCGCGGCAAAGCCGGAGGCGATGGAAGCCGGTTCCGCCGCGCAGTCGCCGCCGCGCCAGATCGCCGGGTTGGCGAGGATGCGGGCCAGTTCCGGATTCATCGGCTCAGGCGGGCGGCCAGTTCCGGGCGAACACCGGAGCGACATCGGGATGCGTCTCGATGCGCAGCAGCGTCTGGTGCAGCGCAGGGCGATGCGCTTCGAGATGCTTGCGCGACCCCGACCATTTCGAGACGACCGCCGCGAGCAGGTCGAGCGCGCCGATGCGCTCGCCGGACAGCCACGGATGCGCTGGGAACACGTCGGCGAACATCTCCCAATGGCGATGCAGGCGCGCGCGCGTCCCTGCGCGGATGCGCTCCTGCAGGGCCTCGTCGGCATCGGCCCCCTCGCACCAGCGCTCGGGATAATCGATGATGCTGATGGCCGCATAGCAATTGGCGGCGATGAACACCAGCCCGCGCAGCACCTGCGCGCGCACGGAAACATCGACGGGCAGCAGCCCGCTGTCGGGATGGGCTTCGCCGAGGTGGATCAGGATCGCGGCGCTTTCGGACATCGCGCTGCCGTCTTCCAGCAGCAGCGTCGGGATCTGTCCGAGCGGGTTCAGCTTCAGCAGCTCGGCATAAGCGTCGTTCTGCGCCCAGGTCGCGGTCTCGACCAGACGGTGAGGTGCGCGCGCGAGCGCCAGTGCGGCCTCGACGGCGGCCGATCCTGCGCCTTGCTTGCCATAGAGCGTATACAAGATGATCTCCCTTCTACCAGCCGTCGTTGCGGATGAGGCCCACGCCGATGCCTTCGATCGCGAACGCGGTCGTCCGCGGATCGACGACGATCGGATCGAATGCGCTGTTCTCGGGCATCAGCACGATGTCGCGTCCGCGCCTGCGGTAGCGCTTGACCGTCACTTCGTCGCCGCCGGCGCCGCCGACGCGCGCGACGACGATCTGGCCGTTGCGCGCTTCGTGGCTGCGATGGACGGCGAGCAGGTCGCCGTCGAGGATGCCGGCATCGCGCATGCTCTGGCCGCGCACGCGCAGCAGGTAATCGGCGCGCGGCGAGAACAGCGCGGGGTCGACCCTGCAGTGCGTCTCGATGTGCTCGACGGCGAGGATCGGATGCCCGGCGGCGACGCGGCCGACCAGCGGCAACGTGCCCTGGACCGGCATGCCGGGAATGTCCCTGATGCGCAGGCCGCGCGATGCGCCGGGGATGATCTCGATCGCCCCCTTGCGGGCCAGCGCCTGCAGGTGATCCTCGGCCGAGCTCGCCGTCGAGAAGCCGAGGCCCGCGGCGATTTCGGCGCGGGTCGGCGGCATGCCCGAGGTGTCGAGGTAGCTGCGGATCCAGTCGAGGATCTGTCGCTGCCTGGCGGTGAGCCGCGGTCCATCTGCCGCTGCGGCCGTGTCGAGCGCGAGCGGGGCATTGCGGCTGAAACGGGGGCGCAGGCGGGGCTTGGCGGGTGTCGGCATGGGCGCTGCGGTCGTGATGATGTTTCTGGTCGTGATGACGTTTCCATGTACCGTATGAATGTACGGTAGTTGGATTATAGGCCGGAACGACCCCGGGTCAAGTCGCGCGGCCGGCGGCCCCGGTCCTTTCCCCGGGGGGAGGGTCACGCGTCGCGGAGGAATCCACCTTGACGGCGTCACCGCGCAGGCGTTACATGGAAACTTGGTCCCGATGGGATGCCGGATCACTCTTCTCGAGGAGCAGCGCTCATGGCCAGGAAAGCCGCACCCGCCGCCGCAAAGACCGCCCGCAAGCGCCCGGCGCGCAAGCGCTCGGCGCCGCCCAAGTCGGCCCGTGCTCCGAAACCGGCATCGGGGGCAACCGCGATGCACGGGTTCGGCGACATGGCGAAGATGCCCAAAATGATGACGCCCGAGCAGGCGATCGATCTCTACAAGGCCAACGCCGCCCTCGCCCTCGACGTCATCAACACCGCGATCGAGGGTGCGGCCAGGCTGCGCAGGAAGCAGTTCGAGGGCGAGGAGCAGGCGCGCGACTTCCAGAAGAGGCATGCGCGGTCCGCCGCCGAGGCGCGCGACGCGCAAGGGCTGATGGCCGCGGGGCAGGGCGCGGCGCAGGAGGCCATGGAGAAGTCGATGCACTACTGGGGCGAGATGTTCGACCTGATCGTCGAGATCCAGAAACGCCTGTTCACGCTGATCGACGAGCAGATGGAAGGCGTGCCCGGCGTCAAGGAGAGCCGGGCAGCGATGGCGATGCTCCCCGATCTGCGGCAGATGCAGAAGGTCGTGTCGGCGATGCAGGGCGTCGTAACATCCGGCGGCTCGACGTTCGAGACGATGCAGCGCGTGATGGGCGATTTCGCGAAGCTCGCGCAGGGCTCGATGCCCGGCGCGTCGCGCTGACGCGATGTGGCGCGCGAACTCGGCGTTGAGAACGCTGGTCTACATCGGTTGTATGCTGCTGACGAGCGGTTGCGTGCCCATCGGCGTGCGCGTGCAGAACATGCTCGCGACGCTCGGCGCGGTGACGGGCGGGGGCTAGGGCGCCGTTGCGGCGGCCGGGGACGGTGTGGCGTGGTGCCCAGGGCGGGGGTCGAACCCGCATGACCTCGCGGTCCAGGGATTTTAAGTCCCTTGTGTCTACCAGTTTCACCACCCGGGCGTCCGCTCCCGGGATTGTAACGGGCATCGGCCGCGATTCCGTGCCAGGGTCGCGGTCGCTGGCGAATGCGGCATTCCGGATCATGACTTCAACAACAGGAGCTCTGCGATGAAAGCGTCTTCCAGGTCGACCGCGGTCGCGTTGTCCGCGTGGTCATTCGCAATCGTTCTCGCTGCCGGTGCCTCGACGGCGGCGTTGGCCGAGGATTTCCACCTCAAGCTCTCGGGTGCTCAGGAGGTTCCTCCGGTGACGACCAATGGCTCGGCCGAGGGAACGATCTCGATCGCCGCCGACGGCGCGGTCAGCGGCAGCGTGACCGCCAGTGGATTCACGCCGACCGCCGCCCACATTCACGAGGGCCCGCCGGGCACGGTCGGCAAGGTGATCGTTCCGTTCACCAAGGAAGGCGACAAGTTCGTCGCCCCTGCGGGCGCGAAGCTGACGGCCGAGCAGATGGCGGCGCTCAAGACCGGTGGCCTGTATTTCAACGTCCACAGCTCCGCGCATCCGGTCGGCGAGGTCCGCGCGGTACTCAAGCCGTGTCGCTTCGCAGCATGACTCCGGCGCGTGCCACCAGGGGCGGCGGAGATCCCGCGGTGCTGCTGCGCAGGATGTT
>JAGXBK010000046.1 GCA_018971195.1 Betaproteobacteria bacterium | reverse complement strand
CCGCTGCCCCATTTTCCGGGGGGTCTCCAACAAAAAGCCCCGCACACGGCGGGGCTTTTTGCGAGCGTGAAGCGTCGCAGGTCAGTGCGAGACTGCTTCGCCCTTCACTTCGATCTCGACGCGACGATCCGGCGCGTAGCAGGCCACCCGTTCCTTGAAGCTCTTCTGGTGGCAGATCACGTTCGGCAGCGGCTGGGTCTTGCCCATGCCCAGGGTTTCGATCTTGTCCTTCGGCACGCCCTTGCTCACCAGGTAGTCGCGGACCGCGTCGGCACGGCGCTCGGACAGCTTCTGGTTGTACTTCTGGGTGCCGATCGGGTCGGTATGGCCGGTCACCAGCACGAGCTCCAGCTTCTGAACGCCGGACAACTTGGAGATGATCTCGCTGTCGATCGCGGCCTTCCCTTCGGGCTTCAGGATCGCCTTGTCGAAGTCGAACAGCGCCTTCGAGGCCAGTGTGATCTTCTGCACCTGGGGTGCGGGGGCCGGCGCTGGCGCTGGGGCAGGTGCCGCGACGGGCGCCGGCGCTGGCGCAGCCTTCGGCTTGGGTACGAGGTCAGGATCGCAGGCTTCGATGGCCATCGCCGGCGTCCAGTAGCCGGCGCGCCAGCAGAGCGTGTCTTCGACGCCCTTCTTTCCGCCGTACGAGCCGCTCAGCAGCACATTGTGGGCGGGTTCGGCGGGCAGCGTGCCGGTCACCCAGTATCCCGTGTTCTGCGGATTCGCCTGCGCGGCCGCAGCGCCGGCAAAGACCGTCGCGAGCGCGCCGACCACAACACCGGAGACCAGACGTCGAGTCATTTGTTCTACCCCTTTGGACTTTGGTTTTGAACAGGTTTTCTGCAAATGTACCAAGTTCGCGCGCTGCGGGTTAACTCGGCGGCGCGCAGAATCCTTTTTTGCTGTCGTCGAATATAGCATAAGGCCCTGGTCTGCAGCAAAGAAATGCCCTCGTTCGATCGGCATGCTGATACGAGTGTCGCGGCGTTACAACGTCATGTTAAAATTACACGTTTTCAAGGACCTCCGGATGGTTTTCGGCCGTTTCCCGTCGCGCGGCGATCGCGGGCGGCGAGCTGCCATGCAACGAAACTTTCATCCAGGACAAAGTTTCCCGGACTTTCGATCCGCTCAACCCCGTTCCCAAGGAATCGGCCGAATCCATGGAGCAGTTTGCCAAAGAAACCCTTCCGGTAAGCCTCGAAGCCGAAATGCGGCATTCCTACCTCGATTATGCGATGAGCGTAATCGTCGGGCGGGCACTGCCGGACGTCCGCGACGGACTGAAGCCGGTCCACCGGCGCGTCCTGTTTGCGATGCACGAGGCCAACATCGTCTTCAATCGTCCGTACGTGAAGTGCGCGCGCGTGGTCGGCGACGTCATGGGGAAATATCACCCCCACGGCGACATGGCCATCTACGACACGCTCGTTCGGATGGCCCAGGACTTCTCGTTGCGCTACCCACTGATCGACGGGCAGGGCAATTTCGGCTCGGTCGACGGCGACAACGCCGCAGCGATGCGCTACACCGAGTGCCGGCTGGAGAAGATCGCCAACGAGCTCACCGCTGACATCGACAAGGAGACCGTCGATTTCGTCGCGAACTACGACGGCAAGGAGCAGGAGCCTGCGGTCCTGCCGTCGCGATTGCCGAACCTGCTGGTCAACGGGTCGTCGGGCATCGCCGTCGGCATGGCGACCAACATCCCGCCGCACAACCTGACCGAGACGATCAGCGGCTGCCTCGCGCTGCTCGCCAATCCCGCATTGTCGATCGACGAGCTGATGGAGATCATCCCGGCGCCCGATTTCCCGACCGCGGGGATCATCTACGGACTGGAGGGTGTCCGCGAAGGCTATCGCACCGGTCGCGGACGCGTCGTGATCCGCGCGCGCACCCACATCGAGGACCTCGAGAAGGGCAGCCGCCAGGCGATCATCGTCGACGAGATCCCCTACCAGGTCAACAAGGCGAACCTGCTCGTGCGCATCGGCGAGCTGGTGCGCGAGAAGAAGCTCGAAGGCATCTCCGACCTGCGCGACGAGTCCGACAAGTCGGGCATGCGCGTCGTCATCGAGCTGAAGCGCGGCGAGGTTCCGGAGATCGTCCAGAACAATCTGTACAAGCTGACGCAGCTGCAGGACAGCTTCGGCATGAACCTGGTCGCGCTGGTCGACGGCCAGCCGCGGCTGCTGAACCTCAAGCAGTTCCTCGAGCACTTCATCATCCATCGCCGCGAAGTCGTCGTCCGGCGCACGCAGTTCGAGCTGCGCAAGGCGAGGGAGCGCGGCCATGTGCTGGAGGGCCTTGCAGTCGCGCTGTCGAACGTCGACGAGATCATCGCGCTGATCAAGGCATCGCCCACGCCGGCCGAAGCGAAGGCCGCGCTGATGGGCAGGATCTGGCGCTCGCCGCTGGTCGAGGACATGCTGAAGCGCGCGGCCGCGGACGCGGCGCGGCCCGAAGGCCTGACGCCCGAGTACGGATGGCAGCCGAAAGGCGGCGGATACCGCCTGTCCGACGTCCAGGCGCAGGCGATCCTGGAACTGCGCCTGCAGCGGCTGACCGGACTCGAGCAGGACAGGATCACCGGCGACTATCGCGAGGTGATGGCGCTGATCGTGGACCTGCTCGACATCCTCGCCAAGCCAGAGCGCGTGACGCGGATCATCCATGACGAGCTGACCGGGATACGCGACCAGTTCGGCGACGATCGCCGCAGCGAGATCGTCGCGCAGAGCGTCGACCTCTCGCTCGAGGATCTGATCGCTCCCGAGGACATGGTCGTGACGCTTTCGCACGGCGGCTACATGAAAGCGCAGCCGGTGGGCGAGTATCGCGCGCAGCGACGCGGCGGACGCGGCAAGCAGGCAACCGCGACCAAGGAAGACGACTTCGTCGACCAGATGTTCATCGCCAACACCCACGACTTCATCCTGTGCTTCTCGAATCGCGGCCGCGTCTACTGGCTCAAGGTCTACAACGTGCCGCGCGGACAGCGCGCCTCGCGCGGCAAGCCGATCGTCAACCTCGTGCCCCTCGTCGACGCCGAGAAGATCACCGCGATCCTCCCCGTCAAGGAATTCGCCGAGGGGCGCTACGTGTTCATGGCGACCGCGATGGGCACCGTCAAGAAGACGCCGCTCACCGATTTTTCTAGGCCGCGGCCGTCGGGCATCATCGCCGTCGACCTGACCGACGGCGACCGCCTGATCGGCGTCGCGCTGACCGACGGCAAGCACGACGTGATGCTGTTCAGCTCGGGCGGCAAGGCCGTGCGCTTCGACGAGAACGACGTGCGCCCAATGGGACGCAACGCACACGGCGTGCGCGGCATGATGGTCGGCAAGGGCCAGAAGGTGATCGCGATGCTGGTGGCCGAGGACGAGACGCAGTCGGTGCTGACAGCGACCGAGAACGGCTACGGCAAGCGCACGCCGATCGTCGAGTACACACGTCACGGCCGCGGCACCAAGGGGATGATCGCGATCCAGCAGTCGGGCCGCAACGGGCAGGTCGTCGGCGCAGCGCTGGTCCGCCGCGATGACGAAGTGATGCTGATCTCGACCGGCGGGGTCCTGATCCGGACCAGCGTCAAGTCGATCCGCGAGATGGGGCGCTCGACGCAGGGCGTGACGCTGATCAACCTCGGGGACGGCGAGAAGCTCGCGGGGCTGGAGCCGATCGCCGAGCGCGACGACGAGGATGTCGAGTGACGCTGGTGGCGGGTGGCCCTCAGCCTTGCCCTCTGCCGCGAGCGAGAGCGGGCGCCCCACGGCGATGACGCGGCGCGTCTGGAATTTCAGCGCAGGGCCGGCGGCGATGCCGGAGCCGGTGCTGCAGCGTGCGCAGGCGGAGCTCCTCGACTGGCACGGCCGCGGCATGTCGGTGATGGAGATGAGCCACCGCGGCGCGGACTTCACGTCGATCGCACACAAGGCCGAAGCCGACCTGCGGACGCTGCTCGCGGTTCCCGCCAGCCATAAGCTGCTGTTCCTGCAGGGCGGCGCGCTGGCGCAGAACGCGATCGTGCCTCTCAATCTGCTGCCCGCGGGGGGCGTCGCCGATTACGTCGACACCGGCCACTGGGCCCAGAGGTCGATCGCCGAGGCGCGCAAGTACGGCGAGGTCAATGTCGCGGCGTCCTCGGCGGACGCGCAATACACCTACGTCCCGGCGCAGGCCGACTGGCGGCCCTCGGCGTCGGCGAGCTATGTCCACGTGACGACCAACGAGACCATCGGCGGCGTCGAGTGGTTCTGGATCCCCGATACCGGCGCGACACCGCTCGTCGCCGACGCGTCGTCGCACCTGCTGTCGCGACCGCTCGACGTCGCGCGCTTCGGTGTCATCTACGCCGGCGCCCAGAAGAACATCGGACCCGCGGGCCTCACGCTGGTCATCGTCCGCGAGGACCTGCTGGGCCTCGCGCGCCGCGAGTGCCCGTCGGTGTTCGACTACGCGGTGCAGGCGAAGGCCGGATCGATGTACAACACGCCGGCGACGTTCGGGATCTATCTGGCGGGCCTGACCTTCGAATGGCTGACCGCCCAGGGTGGACTTGCGGCGATCGAACGTGCCAACATCGCGAAGGCCGAAGCACTCTACGCCGAGATCGACCGCAGCGGCTTCTATCGCAATCCCGTGCGCAAGTCCGACCGCTCACGCATGAACGTGCCCTTCTTCCTCCCCGACGATCGACTGAGCGAGCCTTTCCTCGCCGGCGCCGCGCAGCGCGGCATGGTCCAGCTCAAGGGACACCGCGCGGTGGGGGGCATGCGTGCGTCGATCTACAACGCAATGCCGCTGGCGGGCGTCCTGGCGCTCGTCGAATGGATGCGGGAATTCGAGCGGCAGCATGGCTGAGCGCGACCCGGGGGGATCTCGCATCGACGACCTCGAGTCGAAGCTGCGCGTCCACCGCGACGCCATCGACGCACTCGATCGCGGGATGCTCGAGCGCCTGAACGAGCGGGCCGCGCACGCGAAGGCGATCGGCGCCCTGAAGGCAGGCAGCGGCGGCCCGGCCTACCGCCCCGAACGCGAGGCACAGGTGCTCGCGCGCCTCGCCGCGCACAACATGGGACCGCTGTCCAACGAGGCGGTCACCGGCGTGTTCCGCCAGGTGATGTCGGCGTGCCTCGCGCTGGAGCAGACGCTGCGCGTCGCCTACCTGGGCCCGGCGGGGACCTTCAGCCACGCCGCCGTCGCGCGTCAATTCGGCCAGTTCGTCGACGCGGTTCCCTGCGCCACCATCGACGAGATCTTCCGTGCCGGCGAAGGAGGGCAGGCCGACTACGCGGTCGTCCCGGTCGAGAATTCGACGGAGGGTGCAGTCGGGCGCACGCTCGACCTGATGTGCACGACCGAGCTTTCGATCTGCGGCGAGATCAATCTGCGCGTGCAGCAGAACCTGCTGTCGAACGGTTCCGCGCTCGATGGTGTGGTCAGGGTCTATTCGCACGCGCAGTCGCTCGCGCAGTGCGCCCAATGGCTTTCGCGCCACCTTCCCGGTGCGGAGCGCGTGCCGGTGTCGAGCAACGCCGAGGCGGCGCGCCTCGCGGCGCTGGAGGAGGGTGCGGGCGCCATCGCCGGTGATATTGCCGCGTCGATCTATGGCCTCGGCGTCCTCGCCGCGCACATCGAGGACGAGCCCAACAACACGACCCGCTTCTGGGTGCTCGGACGGCAGGTGGTCGCAGCCTCCGGCAGCGACAAGACCTCGCTGGTGATGTCGGCGCCCAATCGCCCGGGCGCGGTGCACGCGCTGCTGGAGCCTTTCGCCAGGTACGGCGTGTCGATGACGCGCTTCGAATCGCGGCCGGCGCGCACGGGGCTGTGGGAGTACCTGTTTTTCGTCGATCTCTCCGGCCACCGCGACGATGCCCCGGTCGCCGCCGCCTTGCGCGAGCTCGCGGCGACGGCGCCGTTCCTGAAGCTGCTCGGGTCCTACCCGGCGGCCCTCGGCTGAGCGACACGATGGCCGCTGCCGACGCGCCGGCGCATGCGCCTGAATACGTGCGCAGCATCGCGCCGTACGTCGGCGGCAAGCCGATCGAGGAGCTCGCGCGCGAGATGAACCTCGATCCCGCGACCATCGTGAAGCTCGCGTCGAACGAGAATCCACGCGGCCCGGGCCCCCGCGTGCGCGAGGCGATCGCCGCGGCGGCGCGCGACCTCAACCGCTATCCCGACGGCAACGGCCATGCGCTCAAGCACGCGCTGGCGGCCCGGCTCGGACACAGCCCCGACTCGATCGTGCTGGGCAACGGCAGCAACGACGTGCTGGAACTGGTCACGCAGGCGTTCCTGCGTCCCGGCGATCACGCGGTGTGGTCGCAGCACGCCTTCATTGTCTATCCGCTGGCGACGCGGGCGCGCGGCGCGATCGGGACCGAGGTCCCGGCGAAGGACTACGGACACGATCTCGATGCGATGCGCGCCGCGATCACGCCGCGCACGCGGATCGTGTTCGTCGCCAATCCGAACAATCCCACGGGGACCTGGCTCGCGCCCGCCGCCGTCGAGGCCTTCGTCGATGCGGTCCCGCGCGATGTCCTGGTCGTGCTCGACGAGGCCTACAACGAGTTCCTCGAGCCTTCCGAACAGTCGGATGCCGTCGCCTGGGTCGGACGTCATCGGCACCTGATCGTGTCGCGGACCTTCTCCAAGGCTCACGGTCTCGCCGGGCTCCGCATCGGCTTCGGCGTGATGGACGCGTCGGTGGCCGACCTGCTGAACCGTGTCCGCCAGCCATTCAACGTCAACTCGCTGGCGCAGGCGGCGGCGCTCGCGGCGCTCGACGACACCGCCTATGTCGACGAGAGCCGGCGGCTCAATCGCGACGGCATGCGCGTGCTCGAGGCCGGGTTCGCCCGTCACCGGCTGCGCTGGCTCCCGTCGCACGGAAACTTCGTGCTGGTGCGGGTCGGCGACGCGTCGCGCGTCTACCAAATGCTGCTGGCGCAGGGCGTCATCGTGCGTCCGGTCGCCAATTACGGCCTTCCCGAGTGGCTGCGGATCACCGTCGGCCTGCCCCGCGAGAACGAGCGCTTCCTGGCTGCGCTCGCGCGGGCCCTGGACGCCACCGCCGATGTTGGGTCCGGTGCGAATCGCTAAGCTCGTCGTGGTCGGCGTGGGGCTGATGGGGGCGTCCTGCGCCCTCGCGCTGCGCTCGGCAGGCGTGGTCGGGGAGGTCGTCGGGGTGGGACGCTCGCGCGCGAACCTCGACCGAGCACTGGCGCGCGGCGCGATCGACAAGGCAATGACCCTGGACCAGGATTGGACGCGCGAAGTGGCGGGTGCGGACATCGTTCTGATCGCGACCCCCGTCGCGCAGTACCGGTGCGTCCTCGCCACGCTTGCGCCGGCGCTCGAGGCCGGGACCGTCGTCACCGACGCAGGCAGCACCAAGCAGGATGTCGTCCGCGCGGCGCGCGAGACGCTGGGGCGCAGCCTGCCACGGTTCGTGCCCGGCCATCCGATTACCGGCAGCGAGCGCTCGGGTGCCGACGCGGCCGAAGCGACGCTCTATGTCGGACGCCAGGTCATCCTGACGCCGTTGCCCGAGACCGCGCCGGCGGCGCTCGCCCGCGCCGAGGAGTTCTGGACCGCCTGCGGCGCACGCGTATCGCGGCTCGATCCCGAGCGGCACGACCGGATTCTCGCCGCCGTATCGCACCTTCCCCACCTGCTCGCGTTCCTGCTCGTGGCCGAGCTCGTGTCGCGCCCGGACGGCGCCGAGTACCTGGGCAATGCCGGTGGCGGCTTCCGCGATTTCACCCGAATCGCGGCGAGCTCGCCCGAGATGTGGCGCGACATCGCGCTCGCCAACCGCGACGCCCTGCTGATCGAGATCGCCGCCTACCGCGACGCACTCGACGCCCTTGCGCTGTCGATCGAGCATCGCGACGCGACTGCGGTCGGGGCGCTGATCACCAGGGCCACGGAAGCGCGCAAGCGCTGGGGCGCCTCGGGCATCGGTGCCGTCGAGCCCGCCGACAGCGCGCCGTGACGCGCCGGCCGGCCGGACCGACCCATCGATGACCGAGCCCGATCCGGCGACGCTCAAGCTGGCGCCCGTCGCGCAGGCGCGAGGCAGCGTTGCGTTGCCCGGCTCCAAGAGCATCTCGAATCGCACGCTGCTGCTTTCCGCGCTGGCGACGGGGACGACACGGCTGTCGGGGCTGCTCGACGCCGACGACACCGAGAGGATGATCGAGGCGCTGCGCTCGCTTGGCGTGCAGGTCGACCACGACCGTGCGCGCGGCCACTGCCGAATCGACGGCGTCGGTCCGCTGTTCCCGACGCGCAGCGCGGCGCTCTTTCTCGGCAATGCCGGAACCGCGGTGCGGCCACTGACCGCCGTCCTTGCGATGCAGGGGGGCGATTACACGATCGACGGCGTCGCCAGGATGCGCGAGCGCCCGATCGGGGATCTGGTCGACGCATTGCGCCACCAGGGCTGCGAGCTGCGCTACCTCGGCAACGCGGGGTTCCCGCCGCTCGCCATCGGGGCCTCGGGCGGGCGCGCGGGCGGCCGGATTCCGATCCGCGGCGACGTGTCGAGCCAGTTCGTGTCGGCGCTGTTGCTCGCGTTGCCGGTGGCGCGCGGCGCGGCCGAGGTGGCGACGACGGTCGAGGTCGTGACGCCGCTGATATCGCGCCCGTACGTCGAGATCACGACGCGCCTGATGCAGCGCTTCGGCGTCGCGGTCGCCACGCAGGGTGCCTCGACGTTCCGCATCGAGGCGGGGGCCCGCTACGTCAGCCCCGGAACCCTGCACGTCGAAGGCGACGCCTCGTCGGCATCGTACTTCCTCGCCGCCGGCGTCATCGGCGGCGGACCGGTGCGCGTCACCGGCGTGGGCCGGAACTCGATCCAGGGCGATGTCGCGTTCGCCGATGTGCTGCAGCGCCAGGGCGCCGACATCCGCTACGGCGACGACTGGATCGAGGCGCGGCGGGGCCGCCCGCTCGAAGGGGGGATCGTCGATTGCCTCGCGATCCCCGACGCGGCGATGACGCTGGCCGTCGTCGCGCTGTTCGCGCGCACGGCGATGCGCCTGGTCAATATCGGGAGCTGGCGCGTCAAGGAGACCGACCGCATCGCGGCGATGGCGACCGAACTCGCGAAGCTCGGGGCCCGCGTCGAAGCAGGCACGGACTGGCTCGAGGTCGCGCCGCTGGCGTCGTTCCGTCACGCCGCCATCGACACCTACGACGACCACCGGATGGCGATGTGCTTCGCACTGGCGGCTTTCGGAGGCGCCGGGGTGACGATCAACGATCCGGCCTGCGTGCGCAAGACCTTTCCCGGGTTCTTCGAGCAGTTTGCCAGGATTGCCGACGCGTCCGGGCCGGAAACCCGATCCGGGGACGCGCGCGGGACGGGTGGATGAGCACGGAAAGCCTGCCGAAGGTCGTCGCCATCGACGGACCCGCGGCGTCGGGGAAGGGCACCGTTGCCCTTCGGGTGGCTCAGGCGCTGGGGTTTCGCTACCTGGACAGCGGATCGCTGTACCGGCTGGTTGCGCTGCGGGCGCTGGAGCGGAACGTCGCCGCGGACGATGCGCCGGCACTCGCGCAGATCGCATCGACACTCGCGCCGGAATTCGACGGCGGGCGCGTCGGCCTGCAGGGGCGGGACGTCAGCGAAGCACTGCGTAGCGAAACGGTCTCCGCACTGGCGTCGCGGGTGGCCGTGCACGCCCCGGTTCGGTCGGCGCTCCTCGCACGGCAGCGGGCGTTCCGGGCCCCGCCGGGGCTCGTCGCCGAGGGGCGTGACATGGGTACGGTGGTCTTCCCGGACGCCTGGCTCAAGGTGTTTCTCACGGCCAGCGCCGAGGCGAGGGCCAGGCGCCGCCATAAGCAGTTGATCGAAAAAGGAATCTCCGCTAAAATGGACGACCTTTTGCGCGACATCCGGGAACGCGATGTCCGTGACACGACCCGTGCGGCTGCGCCGCTGGTGCCGGCCGCGGACGCGGTGATCCTGGATTCGACCGACCTGACGGTCGCCGCAGTCACCGACGCAGTCCTGGCGCTCTATCGCGACCGCTGCGGTGCGAGCGGGCGCAGATGACCACCGCAGATGACAACGTAAGGCGATTCAACGCAACCAGCCGAAAGCCGCGCGTACCCTAGCCGGCGCGTGCATTCGGATTTCCAACCACCAGCCCGCCTCGGGCGAGATACAGGGTTCTCGCGGCAGGCGGCGTTATCGACAAAGGAACCAACCCAGATGGCTATTGCCACCCAACAAGCCTCCACTGCAGCGGCAGGCGCCGAGAACTTCGCCGCGCTGTTCGAGGAGTCGCTCGCGCGCCAGGAAATGCGCCAGGGCGAGCTGATCACCGCCGAAGTCATCCGCGTCGACTACAACATCGTCGTCGTCAATGCCGGATTGAAGTCGGAGAGCTTCATCCCGATCGAGGAATTCAAGGGCGACAACGGCGAGGTCGAGGTCAAGCCGGGAGATTTCGTCACCGTCGCGATCGAGAGCCTCGAGAACGGCTACGGCGAGACCCGCCTGTCGCGCGACAAGGCCAAGCGCCTCAAGGCCTGGCACGATCTCGAAGCCTCGATGGAGCAGGGCTCGGTCGTCCAGGGACTCGTCACGAGCAAGGTCAAGGGCGGCCTCACCGTCATGATCAACGGCATCCGCGCGTTCCTGCCCGGATCGCTGGTCGACATCCGTCCGGTCAAGGACACGACGCCCTACGAGAACAAGCAGCTCGACTTCAAGGTGATCAAGCTCGACCGCAAGCGCAACAACGTCGTCGTCTCGCGCCGCGCCGTGCTCGAGGAGAGCCTGGGCGAGGAGCGCGAAAAGCTGCTGTCGACCCTGTCCGAGGGCGCGGTCGTCAAGGGCATTGTCAAGAACATCACCGATTACGGCGCGTTCGTCGACCTCGGCGGCATCGACGGCCTGCTGCACATCACCGACCTCGCCTGGCGCCGCGTCAAGCATCCATCGGAAGTCCTGGCCGTCGGCGACGAGGTGACGGCCAAGGTCCTGAAGTTCGACCAGGAGAAGAACCGCGTCTCGCTGGGGTTGAAGCAACTCGGCGACGACCCGTGGGTCGGCCTGTCGCGGCGCTATCCGCCGAGCACGCGCCTGTTCGGCAAGGTCACCAACATCACCGACTACGGCGCCTTCGTCGAGATCGAGTCGGGCATCGAGGGCCTCGTCCACGTCTCGGAGATGGACTGGACCAACAAGAACATCCATCCCACCAAGGTCGTGCAGCTCGGCGACGAGGTCGAAGTCATGATTCTCGAGATCGACGAGGATCGCCGCCGCATCTCGCTGGGCATGAAGCAGTGCATGGCCAATCCCTGGGACGAGTTCGCCATGAACTACAAGAAGGGCGACAAGGTGTCGGGCCAGATCAAGTCGATCACCGACTTCGGCGTGTTCGTCGGCCTGCCCGGCGGCATCGACGGCCTCGTGCACCTGTCCGACCTGTCGTGGGCAAATCCCGGCGAGCAGGCGGTGCGCGACTACAAGAAGGGCCAGGAAGTCGAGGCCGTCGTGCTGGCGATCGATGTCGAGCGCGAACGCATCTCGCTGGGCATCAAGCAGCTCGAAGGCGATCCATTCAACAATTTCGTCGCGACCCACGACAAGGGGAGCATCGTCACCGGCACGGTCAAGAGCCTCGACGCCAAGGGGGCGGTCCTGTCGCTGGGTGGCGAGATCGAAGGCTACCTGCGCGCATCGGAAGTCTCGCGCGACCGTGTCGAGGACATCCGGACGCGGTTGAAGGAAGGCGATACGGTGACGGTGATGATCATCAACGTCGATCGCAAGAACCGCAGCATCAACCTGTCGATCAAGGCGAAGGACAACGCCGACGAGTCGGAGGCGATGCAGCGGATCAGCGCGGAGAATGCCGGCGCCAACACCGGGACGACGAACCTCGGCGCGCTGCTGAAGGCGAAGCTCGACAACAAGGCCAACGGCTGACGACGGGGCAGGTGCGATGACCAAATCGGAGCTGATCGACCACCTCGCGGCGCAGTTCCCGCAACTGGTCGCCAAGGATGCCGAGCTGGCGGTGAAGATGGTGCTCGATGCGATGGCAGAAAGCCTCGCCAAAGGCGAGCGCATCGAGATCCGCGGGTTCGGCAGCTTCGGTTTGAACTATCGGCCACCGCGCACCGGGCGCAACCCCAAGTCCGGCGAGAAGGTGCAGGTGCCGGAGAAGTACGTGCCGCATTTCAAGGCCGGGAAGGAATTGCGCGAGCGCGTCGACTTCGACGCCGCGCAGGATTGACCCGGACGATGACACTGGATCGGGCGGCTGGCGTGAGCGCGCGAGCCGCCTTTTTTTTCGGGCGATGGCCATGAGCGCGCTGCGTTGGATCCTGACGGCGATCATCTTCATCGTGCTGTTGTTCGTCTCGCTGCAGAACGCGCAGCCGGTGACCGTCACCGTGCTCACGTTCTACACCTGGCAGGCGCCGCTGGTGTTCGTGATCCTGATCGCGTTCGCGGCGGGCGTCGCGCTCGGGCTCCTGTCGGCGGCGTTCAAGGTCGCGCGCCTCAAGCGCCAGATGACCCGGATGCGCCGCGAGCAGCGCACGCGCCCGGCGACGCCTTTGCCCCACGGCGCGACCCCCGGGACCGCGCCCGCATCGGGGCCGGGTTTCGAGCCGCCGAGCGGCGGCGCCTGAGCGGGCTGCGCGGCGCCGGAAGCTCCCGCCGATGGACTTCGAGCTGTGGTGGCTGCTGCCGATACCCGCGCTGTTCTTCGCGCTGGGCTGGATCGCCGCGCGCATCGACATCAAGCACCTGCTGCATGAATCGCGGGCGCTGCCGCTGTCGTATTTCAAGGGCCTCAACTTCCTGCTGAACGAGCAGCCGGACAAGGCGATCGAGTCGTTCATCGAAGTCGTCAAGGTCGACCCGCAGACGATCGACCTGCACTTCGCGCTGGGATCGCTGTTCCGCCGCCAGGGCGAGACCGACCGTGCGATCCGCATGCACCAGAACCTGCTCGACCGGCCCACGCTGCCCGCCGACAAGCGGACGATGGCCACCTACGAGCTCGCGCAGGATTTCCATCGCGCAGGGCTGCTCGACCGGGCCGAAGACCTGTTCCGCAAGCTCGACGGCTCGCCGTTCGAGCACTCGGCGCTGTCGCACCTGATCTCGATCTACGAGACCGAGAAAGACTGGCCGAAGGCGATCTCCGCCACGCGCCGCATGGAGGTCCTCGCCAAGCAGCCGTACCACAAGGAGATCGCGCAGTATCACTGCGAGCTCGCGCAGGCCGCGCTGGTCAAGTCCGACCGCGCGACGGTGCAGGTCGAGCTCGAGCGCGCGCTGGCGATGCACCGTGGCTGCACGCGCGCGAACCTGGTCCAGGGCGACCTGGAGTTCCAGGAAGGAAACTCTCGCGCCGCGCTCGAGGCCTGGCAGCGGATCGAATCCCAGGATCCCGCCTTCCTGGCGCTTGCCGCCGACCGCATCGCCGACGCATTCCGAAGGCAAGGTGACGTGCCCGCGGGAATCCGGTTGTTGCGCAGCTACCAGCAGCAATACGCGTCGCTCGACATCCTGAACGCGCTGTTCGCGCTGGTGCTGGAGCACGAGGGGCCGGCGTCGGCGGCCACGCTGATCAAGGACGAGCTCGCGCGCAATCCGACGCTGATCGGACTCGATCGGCTGCTCGAGGCCCAGCTCATGGCGGCGCCGGCCGACCGCCGCCACGACCTGCAACTGGTCAAGGGGCTCGTCGGCCAGCACATCAAGCGCCTGGGTTACTACCGCTGCGATCAATGCGGGTTCCGCGCCAAGCAATACTATTGGCGCTGCCCGGGTTGCCAGAAATGGGAGACCTATCCCCCGAGGCGCACCGAGATGCCCGACGGCTATGCATGATCGCCGCAACGCATCCGGCAGCCCGGCTTCCGTGCCCGAGCTTTCACGGATGAGCATGCCTGCGAACCCGCCTCGCGTCATCGTCGCGCTCGACTTCGCCGATCCGGGACCCGCCGTGGCACTCGCCGATCGGCTCGATCCGCGACAGTGCGCGGTCAAGGTCGGCAAGGAGCTGTTCGTCGTCGCCGGCCCCGAACCCGTGCGCCGGCTGGTCGAGCGCGGATTCAACGTGTTCCTCGACCTCAAGTTCCACGACATCCCGAACACCGTCGCGCAGGCCTGTGCCGCCGCGACGCGACTTGGCGTGTGGATGGTCGACGTGCATGCGGCGGGCGGGCGGGCGATGCTGACCGCCGCGCGTGACGCCGTCGCGACGGCCGCGGCCGGCCAAGGCGGAGCGCGGCCGCTGCTCGTCGCCGTCACCGTGCTGACGAGCCTCGATGCGGCGGCGCTGGCCGAGACCGGGATCGCCGCCGACCCCGGCGCCCAGGCCCTGCGGCTCGCGACCCTCGCGCGGGACTGCGGACTCGACGGCGTCGTGTGCTCGGCCGTCGAGGCGCCGCTGCTGCGTGCGGCCCTGGGCCCCGATTTCGCGCTGGTGACGCCGGGCATCCGACCGGCGGGCAGCGCCACGGACGATCAGGCGCGCATCGTCGCCCCGGAGCAGGCGCTCGCCCTTGGCGCGTCGTATCTGGTCATTGGCCGGCCGATCACCGCGGCTACCGATCCGGTGGCAGCACTGGCCGCCATCAACCGTTCGCTCGGAACATCCGCATGAAGATCACGATGATCGGCACGGGCTATGTCGGGCTCGTCACCGGGACCTGCCTGGCCGAAGTCGGCAACGACGTGCTGTGCCTGGATGTCGACGCGCGCAAGATCGAGATGCTGCAAGGCGGTGGCGTGCCGATCCACGAGCCGGGGCTGGAATCGATGATCCACCGCAATGTGGCCGCGGGCCGGCTGCGCTTCACCACCGACATCGACGCCGCGGTCGGCCACGGCAACGTCCAGTTCATCGCCGTCGGGACGCCCCCGGACGAGGACGGCAGCGCCGACATGCAGTACGTGCTGCAGGCGGCGCGCAACATCGGGCGCCGGATGACGCAATGGACGCTGGTGGTCGACAAGTCGACGGTGCCGGTGGGCACCGCCGAGCGGGTGCGTGCGGCGATCGCCGAGGAGCTCGCCGCGCGCGGCGTGGACATCGCCTATGCGGTGGCATCGAACCCGGAGTTCCTGAAGGAGGGTGCCGCGGTCGAGGATTTCATGAAACCCGATCGCATCGTCATCGGTGCCGACAACGACCGGGCGATCACCCTGCTGCACGGCATCTACGCGCCGTTCCAGCGCAATCGCGAGCGCCTGCTGGTGATGGACCTGCGCTCGGCGGAGCTCACCAAGTACGCCGCGAATGCGATGCTTGCGACGCGGATCTCGTTCATGAACGAGCTCGCGAACCTGGCCGATCGGCTGGGGGCCGACATCGAGGCGGTGCGCCAGGGCATCGGTTCGGATCCGCGGATCGGCTACCACTTCCTCTACCCGGGCGCGGGCTATGGCGGAAGCTGCTTCCCCAAGGACGTCAAGGCACTGCAGTTCACGGCGCAGCGCCATGGCCTGCCGCTGCGGCTCCTCGGCGCGGTGGAGGCGGTCAACGAGGCGCAGAAGCAGGTGCTGGTGGACAAGATCGTTGCGCATTTCGGCGCTGACCTGAGCGGACGGCGTTTTGCGCTGTGGGGGCTCGCGTTCAAGCCGAACACCGACGACATGCGCGAGGCACCCTCGCGGGTCATCATCGACGCGCTGATCCAGCGCGGGGCGACGATCTGCGCCTACGATCCGGTGGCGATGGACGAGGCGCGGCGGGTGCTGGGCGATGCACGCGGCGTGTCGTTCGCGGCCAGCCCGCTGGCGGCCTGCGGTGGTGCCGACGCGCTGGTGGTGGTGACCGAGTGGAAGGAGTTCCGCAGCCCCGATTTCGACGCATTGCGCAGGCAGTTGAAGCAGCCGGTGATCTTCGATGGCCGCAATCTCTACGAACCCGGCGTCGTGCGCGGCGCAGGTTTCGAGTACCGCGCGATCGGACGGCGATGAGCGCCGCAAACCTGGGAGTTGCCCGATGAGCGCCGCAAGCGCGAGGCTCCGATGAGCTCCGGCTTCTCCGCCTGGCGCGGCCGCGTCGCGAAGGCGCGGGTGCTGGTGGTGGGCGACGTCATGCTCGACCGCTACTGGTTCGGCGACGTCGAGCGCATCTCGCCCGAGGCGCCGGTTCCCGTCGTGAGGATCGCGCGCTCGGAGGAGCGGCCCGGCGGGGCGGCGAACGTCGCACGCAACGCCGCTGCCCTCGGCGCTCGTGCAACGCTGCTGTCCGCAACTGGGGACGACGAGCCTGCCGACGCGTTGCTGCGCATGCTTGCGGCGGATGGCGTCAGCACGTCCTTCGTGCGCGATGGGGCGCTGACGACCACCGTCAAGCTGCGCGTCATCGGCCGCCAGCAGCAGTTGCTGCGCATCGATTTCGAGAAGGCCCCGTCGCGCGAGATCCTCGCTTCCAAGCTCGCCGACTTCGACGCACTGCTCGGCGACACCGACGCCGTCGTGCTCTCCGACTACGGCAAGGGCGGCCTCGCGCACATCGCGACCATGATCGGGCGCGCGCGCGCCGCAGGCAAGCCGGTGCTGGTCGACCCCAAGGGCGACGACTGGGACAAGTATCGCGGGGCGAGCCTGATGACGCCCAACCGCGGCGAGTTCCGGCAGGTCGCGGGCCGCTGGCGCGACGAGGCGGACCTCGAGCGCCGCGCGCAGGCGCTGCGGCGCGATCTCGATCTGGGCGCGTTGCTGGTGACGCGCTCGGAAGAGGGGATGAGCCTCTATTCCGACGCAGGCACGCTGACCATACCGGCGCAGGCGCGCGAGGTCTTCGACGTCTCCGGCGCCGGCGATACGGTGATTGCGACGCTGGGCGCGCTGCTCGCCGCCGGCGCGCCGCTGCCCGATGCGGTCGCCATCGCGAACCGGGCCGCCGGCGTCGTCGTCGGCAAGCTCGGCACGGCGACCGTCACCCCCGACGAGCTTGCCTGAAGCGCCGGCGCGCATGCACAACCGCGTGAGCGCAGCCGCGTGATCGCCACCGCGGACTGAGGATTCCCCGATGGCCAAGCCCGGAACCAAGACCATCTATGCCTGCACCGAGTGCGGCGGCCAGTCGCCCAAGTGGCAGGGCCAGTGCCCGGGCTGCGGGGCTTGGAACACGCTGGTGGAAAGCCTCGCCGCCACCGCGCCCACGCGCTTTGCGAGCGTCGCAGGCGCGCGCTCCGCGATCACCCGGCTGTCGTCGGTCGAGGCCCGTGCGACCCAGCGCATCCCGACCGGGCTCGAGGAATTCGACCGCGTGCTGGGCGGGGGACTGGTCCCCGGCGGAGTCATGCTGCTGGGCGGCGACCCGGGCATCGGCAAGTCGACGCTGCTGCTGCAGGCGGGCGCCGCGCTGGGCGCCGCGCACCGCACGCTGTACGTGACCGGCGAGGAATCCCCGGAGCAGATCGCGCTGCGCGCCCATCGGCTCGGGCTGGTCAACGCGCCGATCGAGCTGCTTGCGGAAGTGCAGCTCGAAGCGATCGTCGTGGCGATCGGCGCCGCCGCGCCGGAGATCGTCGTCATCGACTCGATCCAGACCATCTACACCGAGGCGCTCGCGTCGGCGCCGGGCAGCGTCGCCCAGGTCCGCGAGTGCGCGGCGCAACTGACGCGCATGGCCAAGCAGCGCGGTATCGTCGTGCTGCTCGTCGGCCACGTGACCAAGGAGGGCGCGATCGCCGGACCGCGCGTGCTCGAGCACATCGTCGACACCGTGCTGTATTTCGAAGGCGACACGCACTCGAGCTTCCGGCTGGTGCGCGCGATCAAGAACCGCTACGGCGCCGCCAACGAGCTCGGCGTGTTCGCGATGACCGAGCGCGGCCTCAAGGGCGTGGCCAATCCTTCGGCGCTGTTCCTGTCGCAGCACGCCGAAGGCGTCCCCGGATCGGCGGTGGTCGCGACGCTGGAAGGCTCGCGGCCGCTGCTGGTCGAGGTGCAGGCGCTGGTCGATCCGGTTCAGGGCATGACACCGCGGCGGCTCGCGGTCGGGCTCGACCCGCAGCGGCTCGCGCTGCTGCTCGCGGTGCTCCACCGCCACGGCGGTGTCGATACCGCCGGATTCGACGTATTCGTCAACGCGGTCGGAGGGGTAAGAATCCTTGAACCCGCCGCGGACCTGGCCGTCATGCTCGCCGTTAGTTCGTCGCTCAAAAACAATGCATTGCCGACGAAATCGCTTATTTTCGGTGAAGTCGGGCTCGCCGGGGAGATCCGGCCGGTCCAGCGCGGCCAGGAACGTCTGCGCGAAGCGACCAAGCTTGGCTTTCGCACGGCGTTGATACCCAACCTCAATAAACCAAAGCAAGCCATTGATGGCATGAGCATTGTCGCCGTCGACCGCATCGATCAGGCGCTCGAATACCTGCGCCAGTGAGCCGGGCGGCACGCGGGCCGCTGCATGGGTTGGGGAGCCGTGCTGCCGGCAATCTTCGCCGCGAGGCGCGGCGTTCAGGGCAATCCGACCCGGATGGGCTCGCGGACACCCCGCCGGTACTGGTCCGCCATTGCGAGGTAGGCCGCCTCCAGGGCACGCGTGGTCGCGATGGTGTCGAAGAGTGGGCTCTGGCGGCCCGGCCCGTCGAGTAGCTCGCGCATTCGGCGCCGCTCGCCGGGGTCGCGCGCCAGCGCGATCGCCGTCGCGATGTAGCCTTCGACATCGTCGCAGACCAGCTCGGGAAGTCCGACTGCCGTCAACAGGCTGGCCGCCACGCGCCCGGCGAAGGTCTCGCCGCGCCAGGTGACCACCGGGCAACCCGCCCACAGGGCGTCGCTGGCCGTCGTGTGCGCGTTGTAGGGCCAGGTGTCGAGGAACAGGTCGGCCACGCGGTAGAGCGCCAGGTATTCCGGATTGGGGCGCGGTGCCGCGAATGCCAACCTGCGCGCGTCGATGCCTCGCCGGACGGCCTCGCGGCGCAGGTTGCCGGTCAGGTCGGCGTCGGTGTCCCGGGCCAGCAACCAAAGCACGGCATCGGGGAGTTCGGCAAGGATTTGCATCCATACATCAAAGACTTCCGGGTTTATCTTGTAGCTGTTGTTGAAGCAGCAAAGCACGACGCCCTGGGGCGGAAGGCCGAGCGCGTCGCGCGACCGCGGATCGGCGACGACGCGGCCGCGGTCGTTCACCTGGTAGCTGCCCGGCAGCAGTGCCAGGGTCTCGGCGTAGTCGGCGGCATGTTGCGGCGGTGTGACGATCGCGTCGCCGATCAGGTAGTCGACCAGCCCGCCGCCCAGCGTTCCCGGATAGCCCAGGTAATGGACCTGGATCGGCGCCGGCCGCAGGCCAAGCACGGCGGGGGCCGCGCCCTCGGTGTGACCCTTGAGGTCGATCAGGATGTCGATGCCGTCGCGCCGGATGATGTCGGCGAGGCGTTCGGGCGCAAACCCGGCGACGTCGATGAAGCGGTCGAAGCCGCGGACCAGCCGCGCACGCATCGTGCCGCGGTCGTCCGGGCCGGTGGAATAGGCGATCACCTCGAACTGCCCGCGGTCGTGCGCCTCGAAGAGGCCTGCGGCAAGGTATGCGGTCGCATGGGTGTGGAAATCGGCCGACAGGTAGCCGAGGCGCAGGCGGCGTTTGCTGCCCAGCGGGCGGGCAGGGGAGGCCGCCGGCGCGGGGGCAGCCGCGACCGGCTCCGCAGCCGCAGCGGTCACGACCGGGGCGAGCGCTGCGCTCCATGTCTCCGCGCAACGCCGCTGCTCGGCACGCGTCGACGGTTGCGACAGCAGCACGAATGGCGACAGCATCGGCAGCCCGGCGGCCACGCCATCGCGAAATCGCTTGCGCAAGTCGCCGAGGTCGCACCAGTCCGCGGCGCGCTGGCGCAGGAACAGGAGTTGCGAAAGCGCGGCACCGTTGCCCGGCTCGAACTGCATTGCGTCGTGGTAGGCATTCATCGCGCCGGTGACGTCGCCTTCGCGCTCCAGCAGTCCGGCGAGCTCGAGGCGCAATGCTGCCGACCGCGGCGTGCGCGCGAGTGCTGCATCCAGCGTCGAGCGAGCACGCGCCATCATCCCGGCGGCCATCTCGAGCTGCGCCTTGACTCCCGAGTAGGCAGGCTCCGCAGGTGCCGCGCCGACGGCGCGCCCCGCGGCATCCAGGGCCTCGAGCACGCGATTCTGCGCCTGCAGCGCCAGCGCGAGGTTGTGCCAGCCGGCGGCGTAGTGCGAATCGGCGGCGATCGCCGCGCGCGCCGAGGCTTCGGCCTCGCCGGCGCGCCCCAGGCCCAGCTCGCTTGCCGCGAGATTGGCGTAAATTTCCGGCGATCTGGGCGCGAGCTTCGCGGCCTCCTTCAGCGCATTGACCGCAGCCTCGCGGCGGCCTGCCGAATCGAGCACCAACGCAAGGTTCGACCATGCGTCGGGCGAGCGGGGCTCGAGCTTCAGCGACGCGCGTATCCGCTCCGCCGCCTCCGGAAGCTTGCCGGCCTGGAACAGCACGACGCCCGAGTAGTGCAGCGCCGGCGCGTTGCCCGGGTCGGCGGCGAGTACCGCGTCATAACGCAGGAAAGCCTCGCGCAGCTTGCCCTGCTGGTGCAGGCGGAAGGCCCGCTCGAATTCGGAACTGATGCTCATCGGTGCGGCGAAGGCGAAGCGGCTTCGCGGTCAAGATCGTCGACCCGTCGAGATTACCATCCGCGGCGACCCGGGTCGTGCGCGCGGGAGGCCGCGTGATCCACCGATGCTCACGCTAGGTTCAAGACTTGCTTTCGTACCAGGCCCGGCTGCGTCCTAGCACCCGCACGACCAGGAGCATCACCGGGACTTCGATCAGCACACCGACCACGGTCGCGAGT
>JAGXBK010000201.1 GCA_018971195.1 Betaproteobacteria bacterium | reverse complement strand
CGTCGCGGCCGACGGACGCGCGCTGGCCCGCGCAATCCGCGTCGCCGGCCGGGTCGAGCCCGTGTTCGTCGAATCGGTGGCCGATGTCGCACCGGCGCTGCGCGGAATCCTGCGCGACGGCGACATCGTAATGACGATGGGTGCCGGCTCGATCGGCACCGTCGCCGGCCAGTTGAGCGCCGCATGATCATGCACGAGCCGCTCGCATTCACCGGCCTGCGCGGGACGCTCACGCGCGATGCGCCGCTCGCCCGGCATACGACCTGGCGGGCCGGCGGGCACGCCGATCTGCTGTACGCGCCCGCCGATCGGGACGATCTCGCGGACTTCCTGCGCTGCCTGCCGGCCGGCGAGCCGGTGACGGTCATCGGGCTCGGCAGCAACGTACTGGTGCGCGACGGCGGCGTGCGAGGCGTCGTGATCCTGATGCACGACCCGGGCGCCGCGCTCGCCGTCGCCGACGGCCTCGTGTACGCCGAAGCGGGGGCCGCGGCGCCGAAGCTCGCGCGCTTCGCGGCGATTCACGGCTGCGCCGATGCCGAGTTCCTCGCCGGCATTCCCGGCACGGTGGGCGGGGCGCTCGCGATGAACGCCGGTTGCTACGGCGGCGAGACCTGGGAGCACGTCGCGCGCGTCGAGACGCTGTCCCACGACGGGAGGTTCGACATCCGGCTGCCGTCCGATTTTTCGATCGGCTACCGCAGCGTCGCCAGGCGCGACGGATCGGCGCTCGCGGAGATCTTCACCGCTGCGTGGTTCCGGTTCCCGGAGGACGACGCCGGCGGCGCGCGCATGCGCATCAAGGCGCTGCTGGCGAAGCGCGTCGCGACCCAGCCGCTGGGGCTGCCCAACGCCGGCAGCGTGTTCCGCAATCCACCCGGCGATCATGCGGCCCGGCTGATCGAATCCTGCGGGCTCAAGGGATACGCGGTCGGCGGCGCGCGCGTGTCGGAGAAGCACGCGAACTTCATCGTGAATCCGGAGCGTCGCGCGCGGGCGGCGGACATCGAGGCCCTGATCGCGCATGTGCGTGAGACGGTGCGCGGGGCCACCGGCGTCGACCTCGAGGCCGAGGTTCGCATCATCGGCGAGGCGGAGACGAACGCATGAATGCCGTGGCCGCCGAATTCGGGAAGGTCGCGGTGCTGATGGGCGGCCCGTCCGCCGAGCGGGAGATCTCGCTGCTTTCCGGCAACGCGGTGTTGAAGGCGCTGCGCGAGCGCGGGGTCGACGCGCACCCGTTCGATCCGGCCGAGCGGAACCTGTTCGAGCTCGCGAGCGAAGGATATGCGCGCGCGTTCATTGCGCTGCACGGGCGCTTCGGCGAGGACGGCACGGTCCAGGGCGCGCTGGAGACGCTGAGGATTCCCTACACGGGCAGCGGGGTGATGGCGTCCGCGCTGGCGATGGACAAGTGGCGGACCAAGCTCGTGTGGCTCGCGAGCGGGATCCCGACACCTCGCTACCGCGTCGCCACCGCTGCGACCGACTGGATGGGCGTGGTCGCCGAGCTCGGCCTGCCGCTGATCGTCAAGCCCGCGCGCGAGGGCTCGACGATCGGCATCACCAAGGTGACCGGGGTCGACCACGACGAATTGCGCCTTGCGTGGCAGGAAGCGGCCCGCCACGACGCCCTGGTGCTGATCGAGGAGTTCGTGAGCGGCATCGAGCTCACCGCCTCGATTGTCAACGGGCGCGCGCTGCCGCTGATCCGCATCGAGGCCCCGCAGGGGAACTACGACTACCACAACAAGTATTTCTCCGACGCAACGAAATATTTCTGCCCGAGCGGCATTGCGGCGGCGCTGGAGGACGAGATCCGCGCCCGGTCGCTCGCCGCGTTCGACGTCGTCGGCTGCAGCGGCTGGGGCCGCCTCGATCTGATCCTGAAAAGCGACGGCTCGTATTCGTTCCTGGAGGTCAACACGTCGCCGGGGATGACGGGCCACAGCCTGGTGCCGATGGCGGCGCGCGAGGCGGGCACGTCGTTTCCCGATCTTTGCATCGAGATCCTGAGGGGGGCGCATGTGGGATGACGCGCGCCAGTTGAACGCCATCGCCGTCACGCTGACGGTGATCGCGCTCGCGTTCCTCGCCTGGGCCGGTACCGGCTGGATCGCGCAGCTGCCGCTGTTCGACATTCGCGAGGTCGTCGTGACCACACCGCTGAAGCACACCAGCGCAGCGCACCTCGAAGCGGTGATTCGCGCCGAGCTCTCGGGAACGTTCTTCACGATGGACCTCGACGCCGCGCGCGCGTCGATTGCGCGCGTTCCATGGGTGCGCTCGGTGGCGCTGCGGCGCCAATGGCCGCATCGACTCGAGGTCGAGCTCGACGAGCACCAGCCGCTGGCGCGCTGGAACGACAGCGGCCTGGTCGACACGCAGGGTGACGTGTTCGTCGCCAACTACGCCGGGGACCTGCCCCAGTTCGACGGTCCCGACGGGCAGTCGCCGGCGATGGCCGCCCGGTACCGCGAGTGGGCTGCGCTGCTTTCGCCGCTGGCGCTGCGGCTCACCGGTCTCGCACTGTCGGCGCGCGGCGGCTGGCAGCTCTCGGCCGCGGGCGACGGGGGGGCGCTCACGCTGCAGGTCGGACGCGACGACGTCGACGCCCGGATGGCGCGATTCGTCGCCGCCTACGGACGCACGTTGGCCGTGCTTGCGCGCGAAGGACGGCATGTCGACCTCGTCGACCTGCGGTATCGAAACGGATTCGCGGCGCACGTGCCGGGATTCCGCGAAAAGCCGGCGCACCGCGCTTCGTGATGGCGCGCCGACAGGATCAACCGCAACCCGGACGCAGGATCGTGGAATGGTGAAAGACAGCAAGAACCTGATCGTAGGCCTCGACATCGGCACCTCGAAGATCGTCGCGATCGTCGCCGAGGTGACCGACGACGGCCTGAACGTCATCGGCCTGGGGACGCAGCCGTCGCGCGGCCTCAAGAAAGGAGTCGTCGTCAACATCGAGGCGACGATGGCGTCGATCCAGCGGGTGCTGGAGGAGGCCGAGCTGATGGCGGACTGCAGGATCAGCGAGGTCTACACCGGCATCGCGGGCAGCCACATCCGCAGTCTCAATTCCAGCGGCATGGTCGCCATCAAGGAGAAGGAGGTGACGCAGGCGGACATCGACCGCGTCGTCGACACCGCCAAGGCGATCGCCATCCCCAACGACCAGCAGGTGCTGCACATCCTGCCGCAGGAATTCATCATCGACGGCCAGGAGGACGTGCGCGAGCCGCTGGGCATGAGCGGCGTCCGCCTCGAGGTCAAGGTGCACATCGTCACCGGTGCGGTGTCCGCGGTCGAGAACATCACCAAGTGCGTGCGCCGCTGCGGCATCGAGGTCCGCGACATCATCCTGCAGCCTCTCGCCTCGGCCCGGGCGGTCCTGAACGAGGACGAGAAGGAGCTGGGCGTATGCCTGATGGACGTCGGTGGTGGCACGACCGACATCGCGGTGTTCGCCGGGGGCGCGATCCGCCACACGGCAGTGATTCCGATCGCCGGCGACCAGGTGACCAACGACATCGCGATGACGCTGCGCACCCCGACCAAGGAAGCCGAGGAGCTGAAGCTTCGCTACGGCTGCGCGCTGCGCCAGCTCGCGGATCCCGGCGAAGTCATCGAGGTGCCGGGTGTGGGCGAGCGTGCGCCGCGCAAGCTGTCGCGGCCGATGCTCGCCGAGGTGATCGAGCCACGCATCGAGGAGCTCTACTCGCTGGTGCAGGCCGAGCTGCGCCGCTCCGGCTTCGAGGAGCTGCTCTCGTCCGGGATCGTGCTGACCGGTGGCTGTGCGCTGCTCGCCGGCATGACCGAGCTCGGCGAGGAGGTCTTCCACCTGCCGGTGCGCGTGGGCATCCCGTCGTACGTCGGCGGGCTCTCGGAAGTCGTCAGGAATCCCCGCTATGCGACGTCGGTCGGGCTGCTGCTCGAAGGCCGCGAGCAGTTCGTGCGCAGGGAGGCAGCGCGCGCGCAGGTGTCGGGAATCGGCGGGGTCGCCGAGCGGATGCGGCAATGGTTCAAGGCAAATTTCTGAACAGGGAACAGGGAACGGGGAACGGGGAACAGGGAACAGGGAACAGGGAACAGGGAACAGGGAACAGGGAATGACAGATCGACAGGCAATGCAGGGCAATCGGAACGTGACACATCGGGAAATGGGGAACAGGCAGGGCACGGCGCGGTGTCAGGAATCCGCGGTCGACCGGCGGTGTGCC
>JAGXBK010000200.1 GCA_018971195.1 Betaproteobacteria bacterium | reverse complement strand
GCTCGTCACCGTGGGTGCGAACGGGGCGACGTTCTCGACCCAGGACGCGACGACCTGGACGCCCGGAACGTCGGGAACCACGGCCAACCTGAACGCGGTGCAGTACCGCAACAGCGTGTTCGTCGCCGTCGGGGATTCGGGCACGATCCTGACGAGCCCCGACGCGATCACGTGGACGCCTCGGACCTCGCCGACGACCAACGCCCTGACCGCGCTGGCCGGGAGCGGCTCGGGCCAGGTGATCGTGGTCGGGTCGAAGGGGACGATACTCGTCAGCACCAACAGCACCGACTGGTCCACCGTGGTTTCCGGCACGACGAACGACTTGTACGGCATCACCTACGGCAACGGACGCTACGTCGCGGTGGGTGCCGGCGGCACGCTGCTGTCGAGCACCGACGGATCGAAGTGGACGACGCTGGCCTCGCCCACGTCCGCAAACCTGCGGGGCATCGAGTACGGATCGGTGACGGCGAGCGCGACCGCAACCGCACCCACCGTCGCGACGTTCATCGCCGTGGGCGCTGCGGGGACGGTGATTGCAAGCACCGACGGGACGACCTGGACGGCGCGGCCGCCGATCGCGGCCAACGATCTTGCCGCCGTGTCCTACGGCACGCGATTCGTCGCGGTCGGCAGCGCGGGGAGCGCCTTCACGACCGAGGACGGCGTCACCTGGACGCCCGCAGTCACCGGGACCACGCAGAACCTGAACGCCGTGACCTTCACGGTGCTCACCGCCAAGTCGATCGGGGTCGGCTACGAGGCCGTCGGAGACCAGGGCACGAACCTCACGGGTTTCTGAGCGGCGTGCTGCCGCGAACCCGGCGAACGAACGGCGGCGTCCACCGCAGGGAGGGGACCCGATGACCGTGGCGGCGGGCCCGCGCTCGCTTTCAGTGGGTGACATGGAGGCGATCCTGGGCGTCACCCGGGCGCTGGCGGCCCCGTTCGACCTGATGACCATGCTGGGTGAGGTCGTCAACGCCGCCAAGCAGGTTCTTCGCGCCGAACGCGGTTCGGTCTGGCTCTACGACGCTGCTGCCGACGAACTCGTGTTGGAAGTTGCGACGGGTATCCAGCCGGTGCGGGTGCGGGCGGGGACCGGGTTGGTCGGGGCCTGCGCTCGGTCGAGGCAAATCATCAACGTCCCCGACTGCTACGCGGATTCGCGCTTCGACCCGGGCGTCGACAAGGCGTCGGGCTACCGGACGCGCTGCATGCTGACGCTGCCGCTGGTCGACCACAAGGAGGTCCTGGTCGGCGTGATGCAGGTCCTGAACAAGATCACTGGCGTCTTCGATGCCTACGACGAAGCCCTCGCATCGGCGCTCGCCGCGCAGTGTGCGGTGGCCCTGCAGCGGGTGCGGATGCTCGATTCGCTGATCGAGGGCGAGAAGATGCGGCACGGCCTGGAGATGGCGCGCGAAGTGCAGATGAGCACGCTGCCGACGGCGATGCCCAAGCTGTCGTCCTACGATGTTTATGCGACGTTCCGGCCTGCCGAGCTCACCGGCGGCGACACCTACGACGTTGCGCTGCAGGGAGAGCGGCTGCTGGTCATGCTGGGGGATGCCACCGGGCACGGCATCGCGCCGGCGCTGTCGGTGACGCAGATGCAGGCGATGCTCCGGATGGCGTTCCGGCTGGGGGCGGACCTCGACAGCGCGTTCGTCCAGGTCAACAACCGGCTTGCCGAGACGCTGGCCGACGACCGCTTCATCACGGCGTTCATCGGGCTGCTCGATCCCGCGACGCACGAGCTGCGGTTTCATAGCGGGGGCCAGGGCCCGATCTTCCACTACCAGGCGGCGTCCGGTGCCTGGGTGCGCCACAAGCCCACCAGCTTCCCGATGGGCGCCATGCCCCTGACCTCGCTGCGGCCCGCGGTGACCATCGGCATGCAGCCCGGCGACATCCTGGTCGTGGTCTCGGACGGGATATTCGAGTACGAGAACGCCAAGGGAGAGCAGTACGGCGAGCGGCGCGTGCAGGACTTCGTCCAGGCCAACTGCGACAGGCCGATGACGGAGCTCGTGGCGCTGCTGATGCAGTCGGTCCAGGCGTTCGCCGAAGGCGCACCCCAGGAGGACGACATGACGGCGGTCCTGGTGAAGCGCGAGCACGCAGACACGGCCCGGCGCGTGTTCGACCGCAGCTTCGACGCGATTCCGGCGCTGACGACCTTCACGGCGGACGCCTTCGAGCGCCTTCGCATCGACCCGCGCCTGCTTCCGACCGTCGACCTGGTAGTGGAAGAGCTGCTCACCAACATGGTCAAATACGGGTTGGGCAGCGATGCGGGCGTGATCGTTGGCCTGGTTCCGATCGAGGACGGTGTCGAAGTGACGCTGGTCGACCGCGATGTCGAGCCATTCGACATCACCGGTGCGCCGGACGTGGACATCCACGCTCCGATCGAGGAGCGCAAGCCGGGCGGGCTCGGGCTGCACCTGATCCGGCAGATGGCGGATTCGGTCGAGTACGAGTACAACCAGGCGGAGCGCCGCAGCCGGATCACGCTGCGGCTGACCGTGGCGGGATCGGAGTCGCGGCGGGCGGCCGCAGCCATGGAGGGGAGCAATGCTCGCAATTGATTACGGCCAGGACGGCGCGGTCGTGCTCGCCGGGAGGCTGGACGCGGCGCAGGCGCCGGCCGCCCAGTCCTTCCTGGATGGCATCCAGGGAACGGTGACCCTCGACTGCACGCAGCTCGAGTACATCTCGAGTGCCGGCCTCGGGGTCCTGCTGAAGACCCAGAAGCGGCTGCTCGGCGCGGCCGGCAAGCTCCGGCTGGCGGGCCTCAAGCCCCACTTGAGGGACGTCTTCGTGTACTCGGGTTTCGACCAGCTGTTCGAAATCGATCCGGCCCAGTAGCCCTCAGTTGCTACTCCCGACCAACTTTTCGGGCCGCCGGGTGTAATTGTGGACAAGGACGTCGATCAGGCGTTGGTCGAGCGGTACCGCAGGGGCGATCGGGATGCATTCACCGAGTTGGTGATCCGATACCAGCGGCCGATCTACAACGCGGCGTACTGGATCCTGCGCAGTGCCGATGATGCCAACGACATCGCCCAGGATGTGTTCCTGAAAGTGGCCGAGCGGCTGGATGAGTTCGATTCGCAGCACAAGTTCTTCAGCTGGATCTACCGCATTGCCGTCAACGAAGCACTGAACCGGCTGCGCCGGAACGGACATGAGGAGCCCCTCGACGAGGACGTGGACCTGCCGGGCGCGGAAAGCGCCAACCCCGAGTCGCAAGCGAGCGACGCGGAGCGTTCCCGGTGGATCCAGCGTGCGCTGATGACCATGTCGAGCAATGACCGAACCGTGCTGACCCTTCGCCACTTTTCCGATTGCACCTACCAGGAGATCGCGCAGATCCTCGACGTCGACGAAAAGACCGTCAAGTCGCGCCTGTTCGAGGCACGGCAGCGCCTGCGCGACCTGTTGAAGGACTACGAGCCGGATTGACCATGAACAATCCCAATCTGAACGACCTGATGAACCTGGTCCTCGATGACGAGGCAACGGACGAGGAGGCCCGGGAGCTCGAGCAGCGCCTGGCGGCCGATTCCGGCGCCCGGAGCCGATTCGAGGAATTGCAGCGGCTGTTCGACGGCCTCGAGTCGATCCCGCAGGCGTTCCCGCCGGAAGGGCTGGTCGCCTCCGTGATGGCGAATATTCCGCAGAATCCCGCTCCGGGGCGGCGATCCGACCAACTTTTGCCGCGGCGGGGTGTAATTGGGCCAGATACGAACCAAATCAGGGGCAGGGGCCCCGGACCGAGAACCGAAACATCGAGTTTCTTCCAACCGTGGGCGTTCTTCAGGAGTGCGATCATGAGCGAGCAAAACAACGGTTTCTCCAACAAGCGCAAGATCTGGATCGGTGGCGCCATCGCCGCTGCGGCAGCCGTGGTCGCGTTCTCGACGCTGGTCCAGCCGACGACCGACGGCAAGAACACGGCGGGCACGATCATGCCGGCGCAGCGCTACCAGGCGCCGCAAAGCGCCGTCCAGGACGTCGGTGCCGGCGGAACGGCCGTCGCGGGTACGCAGGGATCGAACTCGGCCAGCCAGCCGGGCGACAACACCGCGAACGCGGGCGGGCTGAATTCCGGTGACCGTGGCGGCCTCAACTCGGGCGACCGTGGCGGCCTCAACTCCGGCGATCGCGGCGGCCTCAACTCCGGCGACCGTGGCGGCCTCAACTCCGGCGACCGTGGCGGCCTCAACTCCG
>JAGXBK010000199.1 GCA_018971195.1 Betaproteobacteria bacterium | reverse complement strand
TACAATCGCACGGTGTTCGAGTTCGTCACCGATCGGCTTGGCGCGCAAGGCACGGTGGCGGGAGGCGGTCGTTACGACGGCCTCTTCGAGCAGCTGGGCGGGAAGCCCACGCCGGCCTGCGGCTTCGGCATGGGCGTCGAGCGGATGATCCTGTTGCTGCAGGACGCGCGCTGCGGTGCGCGTCCGGTTCCCCTCGCCTACGTCGTGTACGCGGGCGACGCGGCGGCGAAGCTCGCGCGCGCCGCGGCCGAAGCGCTGCGCGACGCCGGCCACGCTGTCGTCGTCAATGCAGGCGGAGGCAGCTTCAAATCGCAGATGAAACGGGCCGATGCCAGCGGCGCGCGCTACGCGCTCATCATCGGCGACGACGAAGCGGCGGCCGGCACGGTCGCCGTGAAGCCGCTGCGCGGCGGCGACGAACAGACCGAAGTCCCGGCCGGGCATATCGCCGCGCGGATCCGGGAACTGCTGACATTGACGAAGGATGACGATGGCCTCCTATGACCTCGAAGAGCAGGACCAGATCGAAGAGCTGAAGGCGTGGTGGTCGCGCTACGGCGGCGCGATCGCCACGGCGCTGGTCATCGGCGCGCTGGTTGTCATCGGCATCCAGGGGTGGCGCTGGTGGACGAACAAGCGTGCCGCGGACGCGTCGGTGCTCTACACGGCGGTGAGCGAAGCCGTGCGCAGCAAGGACGCCGCCAAGGCGCAGGACGCGATCCGTGATCTGACCGACCGCTATGCGGGCACCGGCTACGCGCCGCGCGCGGCGCTGCTCTACGCCAAGATGCTCTACGACGCCGGCGACCGCAAGGGCGCGAGCGCGCAGCTTTCGTGGGTGATCGACCACGCGACAGAGGATGGGCTGAAGGCGGTCGCGCGCTACCGGCTCGCCGAGATCCAGATCGACGAGAAGCAGTACGACCCGGCGCTGGCCACCCTCGACGCCAGGCATCCGGCGTCATTCGACGGCCTGTACGCGGACCTGCGCGGCGATGCGCTGGCCGGCGCCGGACGCAGCGCCGAGGCGCGCAGCGCCTACCAGGCCGCGCTGGCGAAGCTCGATCCCCAATCCCAGTACCGCAGCTACATCCAGGTCAAGCTCGATTCGCTGCCGGGGGCCGCGGCCGCCGTCGCGCAAGCCGCGCCTGCCGGCGCCATCGCCAAGCCATGAGCACCCTCCCCCGCAGTCTCACCTGCGCCCTCGTCGCGTCCGCGGTACTTTCCGGCTGCGCGAGCCTTTCGCAGTCCCCGCTGACGTCGTGGATCACGTCGATCCCGCCGCCGTCGTTCGCCTGGCTGACCGGCTCGTCGAACCGGCCGGGGCCACTGCCGACGCCCAAGGGCGGCGCCTCGGCCACCGTCAATTGGCGGGTCGACGTCGGCAAGTCCGGCCCGGGCCTCGCGCCCGCGATCACGCCGTCCGCGGTCTATGCAGCGGCGAGCGACGGAACCCTGGTGCGTATCGATCCCGCGTCGGGCCGCGTCGCCTGGCGCATCAACGCGGGGCACCGGCTGTCGGCGGGGCCCGGCGCCGATGCGTCGATCATCGCCGTCGGCACCGACCAGGGCCTGGTGCTCGCGTTCGATCCCGAAGGCAAGCCGTTGTGGAGCGCCCACGTGTCGAGCGAGGTGATCGCGCCGCCGCTCGTGTCCAACGGCGTCGTCACCGTCTTCTCCGGCGACGGACGCATCTTCGGGCTCGCGGCGGCCGACGGCAAGACCGTCTGGGTCGACCCGCGCACCATTCCATCGCTGACAGTGCGAAACTCGGCAGGCGGCGTCGAGTCGCGCGGTGGAATCTTCATCGGCACCGCCGGGGGCCAACTGCTGGCCATCGCCGGGCAGACCGGCACGATCGGTTGGACCGGGATCGTCGCGACGCCCAAGGGATCCACCGAGCTCGAGCGCATCGCCGACGTGACGAGCCTCCCCTATGTCGACGCGACCGAAGCCTGCGCCGCGGCCTTCCAGGGGCGCGTCGCGTGCTTCGACGTCGTGAACGGCACGCTGCTGTGGACGCGCGACATCTCGAGCCTCGCCGGTCTCACCGGGGATTCGGGCCGCATCTACGTCGTCGACGACAAGGGCGCCGTGCAGGCGCTCGACCGCAGCAACGGCGCGTCGGTCTGGAAGCAGGCGGCGCTCGCCAAGCGGCGCATCGGCGGCCCGCAGGTGATCGGCAACGATCTCGGCGTGGTCGACGTGGAGGGCTACCTGCACCTGATCTCGCGCGGCGACGGATCGTACCTGGCGCGGCTTTCCACCGACGGAAGTCCCGCGACCGCACAACCGTCGCAGTTCGGCGGCGGCATCCTGTGGCAGTCGCGCAACGGCGACGTCTACGCCGTGTCCGCGCGCTGATCGGCAGCACGCCTCGCCGCGGCTGAAAAGTGCCGGAACCCGATGCTGCCCTCGATCGCCCTGGTGGGCCGGCCCAACGTCGGCAAGTCGACGTTGTTCAATCGGCTCACGCGCACGCGCAACGCGCTGGTCGCCGACTTCCCCGGCCTGACGCGCGACCGCCACTACGGCCGCGGCCGCTTCGGCGAGCGTGCGTTCCTGGTCGTCGATACCGGCGGATTCGAGCCTGTCGCCACGTCCGGGATCCTGTTCGAGATGGCGAAGCAGGCCAGGGCTGCGATCGCCGAATGCGACGTCGTCGTGTTCATCGTCGATGGCCGCGCGGGGATCGCCCCGCAGGACACGGCGATCGCCGACCTGCTGCGCAGGTCCGGGCGGCCGATCGTGCTCGCGGTCAACAAGGCCGAGGGGCTTGCGCCCGAGCGCGCGGCGGCCGAATTCCACGAGCTCGGCCTGGGCGAGCCGCTGCCGATCTCTGCCGCCCACGGCGAGAACGTCAACGAACTGGTCGAGATCGCCCTTGCGCGTTGCGACGCCGCGACAGGCCCGGTGCCGGCCGACGAAGCTGCAGAGGCCGAAGCGAGTGCGAGGATCAAGGTCGCGATCGTCGGACGCCCCAACGTCGGCAAGTCGACGCTGGTCAACGCGCTGCTGGGCGAGGAGCGCGTGATCGCGTTCGACGAGCCGGGCACCACGCGTGACGCCATCCACCTCGATCTCGAGCGCGGCGGCAAGGCCTACACCCTGATCGACACCGCTGGCGTGCGACGACGCGGCAAGGTCGACGAGATGGTCGAGAAGTTCTCGGTGATCAAGACGCTGCAGGCAATCGCCGACGCCAATGTCGTCATCCTGATGCTCGACGCCGTCGACGGCGTCACCGAGCAGGACGCGCACCTCGCCGGTCACATCCTCGAGGAGGGACGCGCGCGGGTCGTGGCGCTCAACAAGTGGGATGCGGCGACCCCCGAGCAGCGCGATGCCGTGAAGCGCGACGTCGCGCGCAAGCTCGCTTTCCTCGATTTCGCCCAGCACGACTACATTTCGGCGCGCGAGGGCCGCGGCGTCGCCAACCTGATCGACGCGGTCGACCGCGCATACGCGGCGGCGATGGCGCGGCTGCCGACGCCGCGCCTGACGCGGATGCTGCAGATGGCGATCCAGCGCCAGCAGCCGCCCAGGGCGGGCATGATCCGGCCCAAGATGCGCTACGCGCACCAGGGCGGCGTCAATCCGCCGCTGGTGATCATCCACGGGTCGGCCCTGCATCATGTTCCGGATGCCTACCGGCGATACCTGGAACATTTCTTCAGCGACGCGTTCCAACTGCGTGGTACACCGCTTAGGATACAATTCAAGACGGGTGCCAACCCCTACGCGGATACCACCGCACGCCGCTAGTGCGAAAGGCGCCTTCGGGCGTGTTTTCGTGCGATTCCCGCCGGTCGCGACGACGGGCGGGACGGGGCAAAAATGCGGAAACACACGCTCGGAGCCGATCGATGAGCAACAAAGGGCAAATGCTACAAGACCCGTTTCTGAACATCCTGCGCAAGGAACACGTGCAGGTTTCCATCTACCTCGTCAACGGGATCAAGCTCCAGGGGCAGATCGAATCCTTCGATCAGTACGTCGTGCTGCTCAAGAACACCGTGACGCAGATGGTGTACAAGCACGCGATCTCCACGGTCGTGCCTTCGCGCCCGGTCGTGATGCCGCACCAGAACCACGGCCCCGAATCCGAAGCTTGATCGTCGTCCAGGTCGGCTGCGCCGGAGTTCGCGCCCGGTGAACGACGCTGCGCCGCGGGGCCCCGGCTCGCGGTCCTTTCGGGCCGGCGCGCGCTGACCTTGCTCGAACGACCTGCCACCGGCGACAGGGCCCTGATCGTCGCGCTCGAATTCGGGCGCGAGCG
>JAGXBK010000198.1 GCA_018971195.1 Betaproteobacteria bacterium | reverse complement strand
GTCTTGGCAGTCAGCGTCGCCGCGGGTCGGGAATCGGGCGCGGGCCGCGTGTTGCCGGCCGCTGCCGAATTCCGGTCGGCGCCCCCCGTCTCCTCGCCCCGGTCGCCCGCGGCAAGATCGGCCCTCAGCCTGTCGAGGACCCGATCGCTAGGCGTGAGAACATAGAGTTCATGAACCCGGCCGTGCTTGTCATCGGGCGCTCCAACGTGCCGGAACAGCGCAGCGTACTCGGCATCGAGATTCGCAATAGCCTCGTAAAACGACTGCGACGCTGTGATCTGCCCCGGCTGGGCGAAATCCATGATCCGCTTCGCGGCATTGATGCCGTCCCCGACAAAGTCGCGCCGGGCTTCGAGATCGATCGACTCCTTGACGGTGCCGACATGAAGCCCCGTTCGCAGGCGGTTCGAGGCGGCCTCGCCGGTGCGCGTGGTGTCGTCGTAACCGCAGGCGAGCGCAAGCGCCATGTACAACGCGTGCTCAGGATTCGAGACGAAGGCGATCAGTGCCCCGTCGCCGGTATCCTTGATCCAGTAGTCGCGCTCGTTCAGCGGCTCCAGCTCACGATGGAGGATCGAAGAGAGCTCGGCCTTCGCGGCATACTGCTCGGCCGCCGTCCCCTTCGAGAAGCCGACGAGATCGGTGAAGAGAAAGCTCGCGACGATCGCGCGACTCTTCGAGTGCGACCAGGTTTCGATCACGAATGCCTCGCGAGCCCCAATGGCAGGTGCAACGATCCCGTCCGGCTGCGCCCGAACGCCGACGTGGAGGCAGGGAGTGTAACGGAAAAGCCGTCCTCGGCGGCACCGCTCCCTCGGTGGCGCCGGGTCTCGGCTGGCAATGCGATCTGCACGTCGGGGAATTGCCGGTCCGGCACCTGCCGGGTTCGGGCAATACGAAGACAATCCAGACGGGCGCTTTTCAGCCACCCACGCACATGAGCATCGCCATCGACCCCGCCGATATCGAATGGTCCGCCATACGCGCGCAGGGCGCCGGGGGACAGAATGTGAACAAGGTGTCGACCGCGCTGCATCTGCGGTTCGACATCGGCGCGTCGCGCTTGCCCGCCGGCATCAAGGCGCGACTGCTGGCGCGCGGCGACCAGCGGATCAGCAGCGACGGCGTCATCGTCATCAAGGCGCAGCGATACCGCAGCCAGGACCGCAACCGCGAAGACGCCATCGCGCGCCTGCAGGCGCTCATCGACGATGCGGCCACCATTCCCGATGCGCGCAAGCCCACGAAGCCGACCCGGAGCTCGCGGCGTCGCCGCGTCGACGACAAGAAGCGGCGTGGCCAGATCAAGTTTGCGCGCGGGCGCGTCGACGAATAGGCGTTGGCGACTGCTTTTTTGGGCTGGTTTGCCCGCAAGACCGGTTCGGAGAATCCGCTCCGCACCTGCGCCTTCGCTCGGTCGATCGGGAATGCGGGGCCGCGTCGCGCCGCTTCCGCGACATTCGTAGTAACGTCCCGTATCGCCGCCCGTCGCGCGGCCCCGCATCAGGTTCCCGCCGGTCGTGCAACGGGTCGTTCTGATCCCCCTCATCGTCGCCTGCGCGCTGTTCATGGAGAACATGGACTCGACGGTGATCACGACGTCGCTTCCGGCGATCGCGGCCGACATCGGCGAGAGCCCGCTTGCACTGAAGCTCGCGCTCACGTCCTACCTCGTGAGCCTCGCCGTGTTCATCCCGATCAGCGGCTGGATTGCCGATCGTCACGGCTCGCGCAGCGTCTTCGCGGCCGCGATTGTCGTGTTCGTGGGTGGATCCTTGCTCTGTGCCGGCTCGAGCAGCCTCGAGGCTTTCGTCGTATCGCGCTTCCTCCAGGGCATCGGTGGCGCCATGATGGTGCCGGTGGGACGCCTGGTGCTGATGCGCGCAGTGCCCAAGCGCGACTACGTCGCGGCGCTCAACTACCTGACGATTCCCGCGCTGCTCGGGCCGGTCATCGGGCCTGCGCTCGGGGGCGCGATCACGCTTTACTTCAATTGGCGCTGGATATTCATCATCAACGTGCCGATCGGCGTTCTCGGGCTGTTCCTGGTGCTGCGTCACATCCCCAACACGCGCGAGGCGGACATCCCGGAATTCGACCTGCGCGGATTCGCCCTGTCCGGGATCGGACTGTCGGTGCTGATGCTCGGCTTTTCGGCGCTGGGCGGTCACCTGCTGCCGGCGACGGTGGCCCTCGCCTGCATCGTGGCCGGCATCGCGATCCTGCTCGCCTACGCCCGGCACGCCCGGCGCGTCCTCCATCCCGTGATCGACCTGCGGCTGATGCGATTGTCGACCTTTCGCAACGGGGTCCTCGTGGGCGGACTCTTTCGCGCCGGCCTGGGCGCAACGCCGTTCCTCCTGCCGCTGCTGCTCCAGCTCGGGTTCGGACTCAATCCGCTGCAATCCGGCACCCTGACCTGCGCGACCGCCGTCGGCGCGATGTTCATGAAGACCACCACGGTGCGCATCCTGAAGCGCTGGGGGTTCCGCAACGTTCTTTCGACGAATGGCGTGGCCGCGTCGGCGATCGTCGTCGCTTTCGGCCTCTTCTCGGCCGCGACTTCGCACGTGGTCATTGCCGTGGTGCTGCTCCTCTCAGGCTGCCTGCGCTCACTGCAGTTCACGGCACTGAACGCAATCGCGTTCGCGGACATTCCTCCTGAGCGCATGAGCCAGGCGTCGAGCTTTTCCAGCATGGCCCAGCGCCTGTCGCAGAGCATGGGCATCGCCATCGGTGCCTATCTGCTTCAGCTCTCCAGCGCCTTGCAGGGACACGCGAGCATCGTGGCGGCCGACTTCTGGCCGGCGTTCGTCGGGATCGGGCTCATCTCGGTCGTGGCGCCGCTGCTGCATCTGCGCCTGCCGCCGGATGCGGGCGCCGAGGTGTCGGGCCACGCCAGGATGGAGGCTGCCTCGCGCCCCTGATGGCGACCGTTGCACCGGCGCGCCGCTACCTCCCAGGGGCCTGGCGAAGCGCTGCGCCGGTCGTGACGACCGCCGGGGGCGCGGACCCGCCCAGCGCGAGGAACAGTCGCGCCGTGTCCAAGTAGCGCTGCCCGGTTGCCCGCACGTATCCGAGACGCGCACGCTGATACAGACGCTCGGCGTCGAGAACCTGCAGGACTCCGACGTTACCTTCGCGATAGCTCATCCGCGTCAGATCGACGCTCGCGCGGGCGGCGTCCTGGGCGCGGGCCTCGGCGTCGAGCTGCTCGGCGTCGTGATCGAGGGCCTCCAGCGCATCGGCGACCTGCCCGAATGCGCTCAGCACCGCCTGCTCGTAGTTCGCCGCGCTCGCGCGCATGGCATCGATCGCGGCCCTCCGGTCGGCGCGCAGCGTGCCCCCGTCGAACAGCGGGACGAGCAGTGCTCCGGCCAGGCCCCATACATTGGAGGCATGGTCGAACAGATGGCCGAGGGCGGTGGCTTGCTGCCCGGTCGACGCGGTCAGGTCGATGCGCGGATACAGATTCGCGTCGGCGACGCCGACCGCGGCCGTTGCCGCGTGCAGTTGCGCCTCGGCAGCGAGGATGTCCGGGCGCCGGTGCGCAAGCTCCGACGGCAGGCTTACCGGAAGCGACGTCGGCAGCGAGAGCTGCGCCAGGTCGAGCTCTGGCAGCGCCGCATTCGCGGGAGGCTTGCCCAGCACGATTGCCAGCGCGTGCCGGGCGACGCTCTGCGCCTGGCGCAGCGGCGCAACCGATGTCGCATCGCCGGCGAGCTGGCTCTTTGCGCTGATGATGTCGAGTCGTGACACCGATCCGGCGTCGAATGCCGTCCGGACCAGCGCCAGGTTCTCGCGATCGCGCGCGAGGAGGCCTTCGATCGTCGCGATCTGCTCCCGCAGCGAGGCAATCTCCAGCGACAGCAACACCGCATTGCCCGTCACGGCGAGGTACGCGGCGGCGAGCTGCTGCTGCCGGTAATCCGCGAGCGCATCTTGCTGCTCGACGGAGCGTGCCGCCCCGCCCGTATAGTCGAGCACATAGCTGACGGTCGGCCCCACGGCGAAATACGTGAACGGCGGCGGCTTGGACAGCGTCCCCAGGAATTGGGCGCCGTATTTCTGCCGACCGACGCCGGACGCGAGCGCGACCTGCGGAGCCAGCGACCCGGCCTGCGCGGCCGCCACCTCCTGGCTTTGCGCCAGCGTCGCGGCCGCCGCTTCCAGCGTGCGATTGCCCGCCAGTGCGCGCCTGACCACGGTGTCGAGGGCGTTGGAGCGGAACAGCTGCCACCAGTCGCCCGCGAGCCTGTCGCCCAGCAGCAGATGCTGCGCCGACTCGTCCGCAGGCGCC
>JAGXBK010000197.1 GCA_018971195.1 Betaproteobacteria bacterium | reverse complement strand
GCCCAGCGCAAAGACCGTGCGTCGAAACATTAGAGCTCTGACCCCATTTTCCCTGCCGTATTACAGCTCTGACCCCGATTTTGGGAAGGCGCTGGGAAGCAGATCGGCGGCGCAGAATTCCAGGACGCCGGGTCCGTCGCAAATGCAGCGGATGCGGGCGTCGCGCCCGAATTCCGCGATGACCTGGCGGCAGGCGCCGCAAGGCGTCACGGGCTCGGCCGTCGGCGTATAAACGACGACGGCCTCGATGCTGCGGGCGCCGTCCGCGACGGCCCTCGTCACCGCACTGCGCTCGGCGCATACGGTGAGTCCGTAGGACGCGTTTTCGACGTTGCATCCGGCCGCGATGCCGCCGTCGCCGGTGAGGACTGCGGCGCCGACGCGAAACCGGCTGTACGGGCAATGCGCGTTGGCGCTCGCGCGGCGGGCCGCGTCGGCGAGCTGCAACCATTGCGGATCGGAAATGTCGGGCATCGAGTCACTCGGTCTGCGGAACCATCGGCGGTGGGGGCAATCGAACACACTATCTTCAGCGCCGACTCGCCCATCAACCCCGTGCCATGTGCGCGAGCAGCACCTGCCGCAAGCCCCCACGCCAATGCTCCATTATCGCCTCGAACCTCGCAGCGGTGTCGTGTTCCTGACCGCCAGCGGCCGGCTCGAGGCGTCGGATTTCGCGTCGCTGGCGCTGACCGTCGACCCGTATATCGCGCGCCATGGAAAGCTGCGTGGCATCCTGCTCGATGCCGCGGCGTTTCCCGGCTGGGACGACGTCGACGCCGTGATCGCGCACATGCGATTCGTGCGTCGACATCATCGAAACATCGAGCGCATCGCGATTCTCACCGACGATGCGTTCCTGGAGGCCCTGGAGCGGCTCGCCCAACTGTTCACCGACGCGAAGATCCGCCGATTCGCAACGCGCAAGCGCGCGCAGGCCATTGCCTGGCTTGCGCCCCACCACTAGCACCCGAAGCGCCGGGGCCCCGTCGATGGGGACCGTTCCGGCCGCCAGCTAGCACGCTTCGTCTCGCTGCCGCAACGCGACTTGCGGCCCGCGGGTACGGGAATGATCGTATTGGCACATCGTCGGCCACGCCGGTAAAGTAGCCCCCGGGGCGAGCTCGCCCTTGTGCCGGGTCTCCCCGGCGCCCACCCGCCGCACACGCTTCGACCGGCCCGCCAGGGCCGCTCCATGGACGAGCCTTCGACCGTATTGACCTTCCTCTTCACCGACATCGAGGGCAGCACCTCGAAGTGGGAAGGGCACCCCGAGCAGATGGCGCAGGCGGTCGCCGGGCACGATGCGGTGCTGCGCGAGGCGGTGCAGGGCCACGGCGGGCACATCGTCAAGACCACCGGCGACGGCATCTATGCGGCGTTCCCGGCGCCCGATGACGGCCTGGGCGCGGTGATCGACATTCAGCTCGGGCTGCTCGATCCGGCCGCCACCGCAGGGCTGCCGCTGCGGGTGCGCTGCGGCCTGCACACCGGTGCGGTGCAGGCGCGGGACAACGATTACTTCGGCACCACGATCAACCGCACCGCGCGCATCATGGGTGCGGCGCACGGCGGCCAGATCCTGGTGTCGCAGGCGATCGCCGAGGCGCTGCGCGAGCGCCTGCCGGAAGGGGTGTCGCTGCTGGACCTCGGCAGCGTGCGCCTCAAGGGGCTGTCGACCTCGGAAGCCGTCTTCCAGGTCGTGCACCCGCGGCTGGAGCAGAGCTTCCCTGCGCTGCGCGAGCTCGAGGCGACGCCGAACAACCTGCCGCAGCAGCTGACCTCGTTCATCGGGCGCGAGCGTGAATGCGCCGAAGTCGCGCAGATGCTGACCAGCGCCCGGCTGCTGACCCTGCTCGGCATGGGGGGGCTGGGCAAGACCAGGCTTTCGCTGCAGATCGGCGCCGACGTGATGGACCTCTACCCCGACGGCGTGTGGTTCATCGACCTGCAGGCGATCCGCGACGGATCGCTGGTGGCGAGCGAGACGGCGCGGGTGCTGTCGGTACGCGAGGAGCCGGGCCGGCCGCTGTTGCAGACGCTGTGCGCGCACGTCAAGTCGCGCAAGCTGCTGCTGATTCTCGACAACTGCGAGCAGGTGATCGACGCCAGCGCCGAGCTGGCCAACGCGCTGCTGCGGTCTGCGCCGGATGTGCGCATGCTGACGACCAGCCGCATCGCGCTGCGGGTTCCCGGAGAGCAGACCTACGTCGTGCAGCCGCTGCCACTGCCGTCGCGCACCGCGAGCTTCGAGGCGCTGTCGCAATCGACCGCGGTCCAGCTCTTCGTCGAGCGGGCGAAGCTCCACAAACCCGCTTTCACGCTGACCGAGCGCGAGGCCCCGGCGATCGCCGAGCTGGTATCGCGGCTGGAAGGCATTCCATTGGCGCTGGAGCTGGCGGCGGCGCGGGTGCGCTCGCTGGCGGTGGCCGACATCAACAAGCGGTTGAACGACCGCTACAAGATCCTGACCGGCGGGGACCGCACGCTGCAGGCGCGGCAGCAGACGCTGCGGGCGCTGGTCGACTGGTCGTACGACCTCTTGAACGAGCAGGAGCAGGTCCTGCTTGGCCGGCTGTCGGTGTTTGCCGGCAGCTTCAGTCTCGAGGCGGCCGAGGCGGTCTGCGGGGCCGATCCGCTCGATCCGATGGACGTGCTCGACCTCATCACCTCGCTGGCCGAGAAATCGCTGGTCAACACCGAGGAGGCCGAGGACGGGCTGCGCTACCGGCTGCTGGAGACGATCCGCGACTATTCGCGCGAGAAGCTGGTCGCGCGCGGCGAGCAGGCAGCCACCGCCGCCGCACATTGCGACCATTTCTTCAAGATGACCAAGGCCGCCAACCGCGAATCGCAAGGCGCAGGCCAGGCGGAGTGGACGCGGCGCATCGAAACCGACCTCGAGAACATTCGCGCGGCGTGCTCGCTCGCCATCGAGGGCGGGGTCGACCAGATCGTCGCCATCAAGCTCGCGGTGGCCCTGATGTGGTTCTGGATCCTGCGCGGCTATTCCACCGAGGGCCGGAGATACGTCAGGGCCGCGCTCGCATTGCCGGCCGTGCAGGCAAACGATTTCATACACGGACACGCGCTCTACGTGGGTGCGTGCCTTGCCTACACGCAAGGCGACAACACCGAAGCCCAACGGATGCTCGAGCGCTCGCTGGAAATTCGCCGCCGGGACGGGAAGCCGCTTGAAATCGCCGCAACCCTGTCGACGCTGTCGTCTGCCCGCCTCAGCATCGGCGACGCGAGCGGGGCCCGCGAAGTCGAGTCGGAGGCTGCCAGCATCTTCAAGGAACTGGGGGATCGCGCAAACGAAGCAATCGCGCAGTTTCACCTGGGCCAGATCGATGCCTACGTCAACGACATCGGCCACGCCCGGGGTCGGTTCGAGTCCTGCCTTGCGGTGGCACGCGAAACCCAGAGCCACGAACTCGAAAGCGAATGCGAGCTCATGCTCGGCGAACTGGCGCAGGAGGAAGGAAACATCGAAACAGCACGGGCGGGATTCTCGAGGTCTCTGGACATCTGCAAGAATGTCGGCGACAAGCGCGGCGAGGCGATGGCGCTATGGTGGCTGGGGAAGGCGGACCTCGCCGCGGGCGATATCGACACCGCGCGGATCCGCCTCGGGGGCGCGCTGCGTGCGTTTCAGGCATTCGACATGTTTGCCGAGCTGCTGGGATGCCTCGAGGATCACGCAGGAATGGCGGCGAAGCTGGGCAATGGCGACGCGGCGGTGCGGCTCTTCGCGGCCGCGAACGCTGCGCGCGAGAAGCTCTGGCTGCCGCGCTCGCCGCAAGCCGAACGTCGATGGAACGCCGCGCTGGCCGAACTGCGCGTTACGCTCGACGAGGCTGCCTTCCGGCAGTCATGGTCGGAAGGCGAGGTGGCGGACGTCGCAAGCGCAGTTCAGTGGACGCAAGGGACCGGATTGGTGCGCCGGGAGCCGGCGCTCGCATGAGCGCGGGCGATGGACTTTTCCTCGCCCGATCGGCGGAATCGGTTGTTCCCGCCCACAAATCGCCCGCCGTGTCGCGAGCGGTCGCTCCGGATCGTTCAGCTCAGATGTTTGCGGCGCGCCAGGAGGGGTGCCGCGACGAAGAGCGCCGCGAGGACCAGCCATAACGATCCGGGCTCGGGTACCTGGGTGATATGGACAACGCCGAGTACGCTGGAGGTGAGGCCACCGTCGGGGCTCGTGCCGGCAGTGCAGGCGTCGCCCCCGTCCTCATTTTCGTTCTCCTGCGCATTCTCGCTTTCGTTTTCCTCTTCCTCGCCTGCGCCATTCAAGCCGGAAGTACATTGCT
>JAGXBK010000196.1 GCA_018971195.1 Betaproteobacteria bacterium | reverse complement strand
TCCCGGGCGAGCGCCGGAGCGCAGAACAGCAGTGCAGCGATGAGAGCGAATACGTGCACGCGCGGGCGCAGGCGTTGCATTGGATATCCCCCCAAGGTCATTCCGCGCCGCGGGCATCCCGATGCGGACGAATGCGGGTGGAGTTGCGCATCGCCGGATTGTACCTTCCGGCGGAGTTCACGCTCGGCCGACGCGGGAGCCGGTTCGGGGGTCGGGACATGGGGTGGCGACGGCCGGATTCCGATCGTTGTCGACCGAGACCATCGGTACCAGCATGCAGAGCGGGGACGTGCGCTTGATGCTCCCGCCTGTCGGGTCCGCGGAGGGATCGGTGATCACCTGGCAGATTGGCGGCTGCATCTCCCGCGGATCGGACTGTGCGGGGACGCCATTGAAATCGAGATCCATCGAAGGCTCGTCGACACAATCGAAATTCTGCGGATAGGTGAATTCGAGCAGGCGGCCGTTGCCGAACCCGTAGGTCTGGTTCGGCGCGGGCTGCGCCGCCGGGCGAATGTCCGGCACGGGGACAGCGCGCCGGGCACACCTCCCCTTACGCACGCCGGCCCGGGCCGAATGCATGCGGCCCCTGCCCGCCCTCGCCATGAGGCTCAGGCCGCCTTAAGGTCCGCGACTTAGAATCGGCGTTTCGAGGGAGCCGCGCGACGCGGCCGGAGGCTGACGGGGCAATGCGCATCCTTCTGGTCGAGGACGACCCGATGATCGCCAGGACGCTGCAACGGGCACTGGCGGAGGACGGCTACGCCGTCGACCGTGTCGGCGACGGCGAGGCAGCGCGGCTCGCGCTGGACACCGCCGGCGACGCGTACGCCCTCGTGCTGCTGGACCTCGGCCTGCCGCGCAAGAGCGGGCTCGACCTGCTGCGCGAGCTGCGCCGCGGCGGCAACCGGGTGCGGGTGCTGATCGTCACGGCGCGCGACGCGGTGGCGGACCGGGTCGCGGGTCTCGACGCCGGCGCCGACGACTACCTGACCAAGCCGTTCAGCCTCGACGAGCTGACCGCGCGCATGCGCGCGCTGCTCAGGCGCGACGTCGCCCGCGAGGACAACCTGCTGCGTCACGGCGAGCTGACGCTGGACACCGCTACGCGCATCGTGATGCAGGGTGGCCGCGCGATCGACGTCTCGGCGCGCGAATTCGCGCTGCTTGCGGCGCTGCTCGAGCGCCCCGGGGCGGCGCTGTCCAAGGCGCAGCTCGAGGAACGCATCTACCGCTGGGGCGAGGAAGTCGAGAGCAACGCAATCGAGGTCCACGTGCACAACCTGCGCAAGAAGCTCGGCGTCGATGCGATCCGGACGCTGCGCGGCGTCGGCTACGCGCTCGCATGACCTCGCAGCGATGAGATCGATCCGCCGCATACTTCTTGTCTGGCTGCTCGCCGGCCTCGCCGTCATCGGCCTCGGCGCAAGCGCCGCCACCTACGTCGCCGCGCGCCGCGAGATCGGCGCGCTGCTCGACCTGCAGCTGAAGCAGCTCGCTTACTCGACGCGCATGGACGACCTGCTGCGCGGGCAGCGTGCCGGATTCGACACACCCGATATCCCGCGCGGCACAGGGATCACCGAGCTCGTCACCCAGATCTGGGACCGCGACGGCGTGCTCGTCTACTGGACGCGGCCGGGGATGGGCCTCCCGGTCCCCGCGCGCGAGGGCTATTCGACGGTCAGCCGCAACGGCCGTCAATGGCGCGTCTACACGATGGTGCACGGAACCCACGCACTGCAGATCGCTCAGCCTCAGGACGAGCGCGACAGGCTCGCCACCCAGACGGCGCTGCGGACGCTGCTTCCTTTCGCCGCATCGATGCCGGTGTTCGGCCTGCTGATATGGCTGGGCGTCGGGTACGGCCTGCGCCCGCTGGAAGCGATGTCGCGAGCAGTGGGGAAGCGCCGCCCCGATGCGCTGGCGCCGATCGGCGAGAGCGGATTGCCCGAGGAGCTGCGTCCGCTGGGGGACAGCCTCAATGGCCTGCTGACCCGCCTGTCCGATGCGCTGTCGGCACAGCGCCGCTTCACCGCCGACGCCGCACACGAGCTTCGAACGCCGCTCGCGGCGCTCAAGCTGCAGCTCGACCTCGCGCGGCGCACCGGAGCGACGCAGGGTGCGAGCGCGACTCTCGACGACCTCGATGCGGCGGTCGCCCGCGCCTCCCACGTCGTCGAGCAGCTGATGACCCTCGCGCGAATCGAGCCCGAGGCGCTCGCCGCGCAGAAGAGCCGCTGCGATCTGGTCGCGATCGCAAAGGACGCGATCGTCGCGCGCGCGGCGCTCGCCGAGCAGAAGCACATCGACCTCGGGCTCGCGCATGCCGATCCGGCGACCGTCGACGGCGATGCGGCGAGTCTCGGCATCCTGCTGTCGAACCTCGTCGACAATGCGCTGCGCTACACGCCCGCCGGCGGTCGCATCGACGTCGGCGTCGGAAGCGCCGGCGGCGCCGCAACGTTGACCGTCGCCGACAGCGGCCCCGGCATTCCGCCGCAGGACCGCGAGCGCGTGTTCGACCGCTTCTATCGCGGCGCGGGCAACGAGGAGCCCGGCAGCGGGCTCGGGCTTTCGATCGTCAAGCGCATCGCCGACGCGCACGGCGCGAGCATCTCGCTCGATGCGCCGGCCACCGGCACCGGGCTCGTCGTGACCGTCCGCTTCAATGCCGCGGCCCCGGCATGACGCGGCAGGAATCGCGCGATCGCGTTAAGGTGGTCTTAAGCGCCGGGGTCTAGAGTCGAAGCTGCAGGCCCGAATTGCACCGGGCTCAACCGACTCCAAGGAGATGCACGATGAAGATGAAACAGCTCACGATCGCGCTCATCGCGGCCGGCTTCGGCCTGGCGCTGGGCGCCGGATTCAATCGAATCGACACGCATGTGCTCGGAACGGCCAACGCTGCGGTGAGCCCGCCGGCGGTCGCCGCGCCCGTCGCCCCGACGGCAGCGGCGCGCCTGCCCGATTTCACCGCACTCGTCGATCGGGTCGGACCCGCGGTCGTCAACATCAGCACCGTCGGAACGACCAAGACCACGGGTTTCGGCGATGAATTCGGCCCCGACAATCCGTTCAACGAGTTCTTCAAGCGCTTCGGAGGTCCCGGCTTCCAGGTGCAGCCGCAGATCGTACCGATGCGCGGCGAAGGCTCCGGCTTCATCGTGAGTCCCGACGGCTACATCGTCACCAACGCGCACGTCGTCGACGGGGCGAGCCAGGTCACCGTCAAGCTCACCGACCGGCGCGAGTTCACCGCGAAGGTCGTCGGCGCCGACAAGCGCACCGACATCGCGCTGCTGAAGATCGCCGCAACGAACCTCCCCGCGGTCGATCTGTCGAATCCGCCCAGCGTGAAGCCCGGCCAGTGGGTGATCGCGATCGGGTCGCCTTTCGGCTTCGAGAACAGCGTGTCGGCAGGCATCGTCAGCGGCGTGCATCGCGCGCTGCCCGGCGGCCAGATGACGCCATTCATCCAGACCGACGTCGCCGTCAACCCCGGCAATTCGGGCGGGCCGCTGCTGAACGCCGCAGGCCAGGTCGTCGGCGTGAACTCCCAGATCTACAGCCGTTCCGGCGGCTTCATGGGACTGTCGTTCGCGATTCCCGCGAAGGTCGCCGAAAACGTCGCCCAGCAGTTGAAGGCCCACGGCAAGGTGAGCCATGGCCGCCTCGGCATCGGCATCCAGGGGCTCGATCAGACGCTGGCGGAGAGCTTCGGCCTTCCGGATTCCAACGGCGCGCTGGTCGGCAGCGTCGAGAAAGGCAGCCCCGCCGACAAGGCAGGCTTCAAGACCGGCGACATCATTCGCAAGATCGACAACGTCGCCGTCACCGACAGCACCGACGTCACGAGCCGCATCGGCAACATGGCGCCGGGAAAGAAGATCGACGTCGAGATCTGGCGTGACCGGAAGCCGATGACGCTGACCGCGACGATCGGATCCTGGGGCGGCAAGGAGCAGGTGGCGAGTGCGGGCACGAGCGATGCGAGCCATGGCAACAAGCTCGGCGTGGCCGTGCGGCCGCTGACGCCCGACGAGAAGCGCGAAATCGGCCACGACGGCCTTGTCGTCGAGAACGCCAGCGGGCCTGCAGCCGACGCCGGCATCCAGCCGGGCGACGTGATCGTGCGCGTCGGCGCGACCAAGGTGACGACGATCGAGGGCCTGCGGCATCAGATCGATAAAGCGGGCAAGAACGTCGCGCTGCTGATCGAGCGCAACGGGCAGCAGATCTTCGTTCCGGTGAAGGTGGGCTGACGGGGGTGCGCCGGCGTCGCGCCGGCGATCCCGGCAACGCAGGCGGCCGCGGAGTCATCC